>NZ_JBHIQG010000185.1:0-5138 GCF_042196425.1 Bartonella sp. AD328YNZD
CGGCCCGGGGAGCCACTTTTCTTTTATTCCACGTAGTTTATTGTTTTTTCTCAAGCTTTTAGACATGAGGGATTCGTTAATAAAAGTGAGGGAATAGGATTTTTGCAATAAATATAGAAACGCAATATCATACGGGATGTGTTTTTTTGCAATGAACGCAAAAAGCAATTGATTCATTTTAGAATAGCACAAATAAGATTACTTTTTTCAAACCACCGCGCTTCTATAAGAGGGCACTGCAATTATTTGCATATTATAAATTACGATTTCTTTCATCAAAGATGAATTATTAAGCTCCATCAGCAATGAAACTGTATCATATTTTTTTCCAAAGAAAGAATGATTTATACTCAATAAAGAAATTAAACTTAAAAACCTGCTCATGAAGCAATCATTTTGAAAAATGGAAGAATCAATAATCAAGGTCATATATTATCTCCATACACCCCACATAATCTCCTCCCCATCCTAAAAGCAAAAAATATAAAACAAATCTGTAAACACTCCGACGTCTTATCTAACAGGTTATTCCTCCTGCTAACCACTTCAACGCTTTACAAACAACCTTGCCTTGTTCACCACACTGTCATAAAACATTTAATACATAAAGTCTTATAGGCTTTATATCTCCCAAATACTTTATATCCCCCCCAAATAATAGTGTTTTACAGTAAAAACCAAGATAACAAGCTAAATTGTTAAGAATCCTGAGAAAGCCTTCAGAAATCATGACATTCTCGCTATTGTATTATGCAGTCACATGCTTTTTTAAAGAGATATCTCTTAAATTCCCCAAGACTCTTTCACAATGACACCCCCGTAAATGGTATAAAATGAAATCGATTGATCAGCCCCATCTTTATTTATAATAAAAGTCATACCATCGTACTATTTTTCAACTCTCAATCTCAGCAATCCCCCATTGCCTTTGAAAGAGTTTATAAAAATTATTTTATTTATTTTTCAAATGTTTATTTATATGACAACTTCACACATAACGTGCAAGCGAATGCTTTTGATTGATCCGCATAAATAACTTAAAAATGAAAAAAAATACGATATAATGAATTATTAAATATATAAAACAATGAGTTATTATTAGACATCAATTTTTAAAATTAAAAGTTATCATTAAAGATAAAACACATCCTTTATAAAAATAATTTTTATATAAATAAAATCTACTTTTATTCCCATTTTTAAAAATGGGAATAAAGCAAATAAATAATTGCCTCTACAATAATGATTTTTAAATAAATCCAAACGGTTAGAAGTTTTCATTTCTAAAAAATGAAAAACTCTGAAGAATCTTCTTACTTTTAACTCTTTTCAATTGAGAATAAATCAACAAAAGTAAAAAATCTCCTATACATGATCTTTTTTCAAGACTTTATCTAAGCAGCCTTCTTAACTGATTTCCGAAAACGAAAAGTCTTTGCACGCTTTACTACCGCTTTTGCTTTTTGCTGCCTCTCATTTTGAGGTGAAGAATTCTTCCGCTGCAACTGTGCAGCATCATCTTTTCGACCTAAAAACTGTTTTTGACGTTTAGATTTTTTAAAACGGCGTTCCTTATCGTTTTCTTTACTTTCTCGTACAATTGGCTTTTCTGGAAACGCTGCAAATTGTTCTGGAACAGCCTCAGCCACCAATTTCATACGAATCAAGCGCTCTATAGCACGCAAGCGGGACCTTTCTATCTTCTCATCAAAAAGCGTAAGTGCTACACCAGATGCACCATTACGTCCTGTACGACCAATACGATGTACATAACTTTCAGCTTCATCTGGTAAGTCGTAATTAATAACGTGACTTATCCCTGGTATATCAATACCGCGTGCAGCAATATCTGTTGCCACTAGGATCTGCACAGATCTTTCACGAAAAGCTTTTAAAGCAGACTGGCGAGCACCTTGTGATTTATTTCCATGAATTGTTGCGACTAAATATCCTACCTTTTCTAAACTACGCGTGACAGCATCTGCCCCATGTTTCGTTCGAGTAAAAACAATAACCGAATCAAAAGCTGGATTTGTCAAAAGTTTACTTAAAACATTCTTTTTTTCATTCGTAGGAACACAATATAATTTTTGGCAAATCTCTACAGCCGTAGTACCTTGAGGAACAACTTCAATTTTAACCGGATCATTGAGTAAACATTTTGCAAGCACAGCAATTTCCCTCGGCATTGTTGCAGAAAAGAGTGCTGTCTGACGCTCTTGATGCAAAAGCTTTGCAATTTGCTTAACATCATGAATAAACCCCATATCCAACATACGATCTGCTTCATCCAAAATCAAAAAACGAGATTGGGAAAGATCAACACACTTTTCACGAACAAGATCTCTCAAACGCCCTGGAGTCGCTATCAAAACATCCACACCTGCTTCCATACGTTTAATTTGTTTTAAACGTGATACGCCCCCAAAAATAAGACATGTTGAAAGATGTGCTCCTTTCGCCGCAGTGCGAATCGTTTCATCAATCTGAACAGCAAGTTCACGCGTTGGAGCTAAAATCAAAGCGCGTGCAGTTTTAGGGCATCGTTTATCACCTAAAGCCAAAATCTGACTTAAAATAGGCAAACTAAATGCCAAGGTTTTTCCAGAACCTGTCTGAGCAACACCTAAAATATCGTGTCCTTTCAACATCACTGGAATAGCTTGTTCTTGTATAGGCTTAGGTTTACTCATCCCAGCAATGAGTAAATTTTTAATCAAAAGAGTAGGCAAACCTAACTTTGTAAAAACATTTTCTTCTTTTATAGGCAAAATAAAATCTTTCCTTAGCTGAAGAACTCAAAATGAAGTAACCATCTGAACTCTCCACTCAAGAATCCGCGCAAGAGAAATCCCTGACATTTTAAATGAAGCAACGCCTAAAAAGCGGCTTGCGCAACTCATGAACACCTTGAAATCAAGATAAAGGCGTATAAACTTCACTTTACAAAAAGCCAACAAACCAGCCTAAATGCCTTCACCTCTATTATCTTTGGATTATGATAAAAAAGCAAGAACTTTACGAAATACATTTATCATGAATAAAAACAATATTTAGATCGTTTACTTTTTGATGATTGTGTCCATCGGTAAATGTACCTTGATAAAATCAGGATAAATCTCGAGAAAAACTGGATTTTGTAAAGTTTTTTGACCGCCATAAATTAAATACCATTGGTTTTTATCAAAAATCGCCAAAGTTTTATATTGAATGATGCGATCTTTCATCTCAAGAACTGTTGGAATTAAAGCATACAAAGTACCGTTATCAGTTTGTAAATACTCTATATTTTCTTTATCTAAATAATAAGCACCAGAAGGCAACCCCTCAAACTTCTTATGCAACTGTTGAAGAAAATCACTACGTAAAGCACTCTCTGTTGTATTCAATCGATGTGCCATCTCTTTATAAAGCCGCTCAGGCATATAACGAGAAATAGGCATAAAATCCCCATTTTTTATAGCATTATTGACATCAACAACGACTCTTGAAAGTTCATCTTTTTGTACTATTGTTGGCTGAGATGCTAAACTCTGTTGATTAACAATCAAAAAGAAAAATAGACTCAGCACCGAATAAAAAATAGGTTTCATCATTATACTTCTTTTTTTAGTAAAATTTCAGTTTTTCAAATAACAAAATCAAATAACGTTTGATCATCAGTAATATCACGGTAACGCCAACCTAACGTTTGAAATTTTTCCTCTAAAAGACAAAAATTACCGTATTTTTTTGTTTCAATCGCAACCAATACAGAACCAAAGTTTCTCGCTGATTTTTTAAGATATTCAAAACGTACGATATCATCATCTGGCGATAATGTGGAAAGAAAATGACGCAATGCACCAGGATGTTGCGGAAAACTAAAAATAAAATATTTTCTCAACCCTTGGAAACGTAAAGAACGCTCTTTAATTTCTGGCAAACGCTCAAAATCAAAATTACCTCCTGAAATAACAAGAAGAATTTTTTTCCCCTTTAACTCTTGAGGAGGAATACTGTTAAGCGCATCAATCGATAAAGCACCAGCCGGTTCAAGAACCACACCTTCAACATTAAGCATTTCAACCATCGTAGAACAAACGCGATTTTCAGGAACCGTAATGACAGAATCAGGGGGAAATTGCTTTAGAATTGTATAGTTTAGTGCACCAATTTCAGCCACAGCAGCACCATCTACAAAAGTATCAATGCTTTCAAGCTTGACGCGTTTTCCACTCTCCAAACAAGCAAGTAAACTTGCTGCTCTTTGCGGCTCAACAAAACGAAGCTTTGTTTTCCAACCATACTCATGTAGAAACTTGCTCACTCCACTTGCCAAACCACCCCCACCTACCGGCACAATCATCAAATCTGGCTCACTTTCTCCATTGAGTTTTTTCCATTGTAAAGCAGCCTCACAAAGCACTGTTGCTTGCCCCGTAATAATGCGAATATCATCGAAAGGTGGAGCCATTACACCACCGCTCTCTACGACAAAGGATTGTGCAGCTTCATAACATTGATCAAATGTTTCTCCAACCAAACGAATATCAATGAATTCTTTACCAAAAATACGTGTTTTTTCAATTTTTTGTTGTGGCGTTGTCATAGGCATGAAAATCACGCCTTTACGTTTAAAATAACGACAAACAAAAGAAACGCCTTGCGCGTGATTCCCCGCTGAAGCACAAACAAATGCAGAATCTGGTGATATACAGCTAAGCATTTCTGAAACAAAATTGAAAGCACCACGAATCTTATAAGACCGCACCGGTGTTAAATCTTCACGCTTTAAATAAATTTCTGCATCATACTTTTGGCTAAGAAAATCATTTCTTTGAAGTGGTGTTTCAGCAAACACGTGATGCAATCCCACCATAGCTTTTGTGACGTCTTGAATAAATTGACTCATAACACTAATCATTTCATACTTTATTTACATTATAAAAGCTTTTTCTATCGATAAAGGAAACTATTGTCAGTCAAAATTTCACTAAAAAATGAAAAATGTTTCTTTTGTCATTAATTCTTGATTCAATAAAAGATATAGCTTATGAGAGAACTCACATCGCGGACGTGATGAAAACGGTAAACATAGCAGACTTAAAATCTGCCGGTCGAAGACCTTGCGGGTTCAAGTCCCGCCGTCCGCACCA
>NZ_JBHIQG010000186.1:0-5118 GCF_042196425.1 Bartonella sp. AD328YNZD
TGAAGCTTTCCATTTTCCGCACGCAACATTGTATAATCATCACTGATAAGCTTCGCTTCACGTTTTGACCACTCAGCACGGTCAAGCAAAGAAAGGGTAAGGGTTGATTTTCCTGATCCCGATGGCCCTATAATTAACAGCCCCTTTTCGCCCAGTTTAAGGCAATTTGCGTGGAGTATTTCACATTTTGTTTTCATGTCTTTTACTTTGGATAAAAGCTTTATTTAGCAAGCGGAAGTATAATAATAAAACGTGCACCGGTCTTATTCTTTCCAAGTGCGGGATCAATAATATTTTCGGCTGTAATTGTCCCATTATGGGCTTCGATGATTTGCCGACTAATAGAAAGACCAAGTCCAGAGTTTTGTCCAAAAGCATCTTCATTTGGTCGATCTGTATAAAAACGTTCAAAAATGCGTTCAATATTTTCTGAACGAATACCTGGGCCATTGTCTTCAATGGTTAAAATAAGAGTTGAAGCATGACTTTTCATAGTGATGCAAATTTTGCCACGATCACGGGGAATAAAGGAACGTGCATTTTCAAGAAGATTTGAAATCACTTGTCCTAAACGGAGTTCATGTCCCAATACAAGATAGGCTTTTCCATGAGGACGTGGAATAATATTAAGGCTTACATCAATAGTTTGTGTATTACGGTATACTTCCTGAACTGCATGAACAAGACTTTCCAGCAGCGGTGTCATATCAACGATCTCTGCGGTTTCTCGTGCAAGTTCTGCATCGAGCCGCGATGCATCAGAAATATCCGTAATCAATCGATCAAGACGACGCACATCATGTTGAATAATTTCCAGCAATTTCTCTTGTGCTTCTTCATTTTTAGCCAGAGGGAGTGTTTCAACAGCACTGCGTAGGGAGGTGAGAGGATTTTTTAATTCGTGGCTTACATCAGCAGCAAAGCGTTCAATGGCTTCAATCCGCATATAAAGCGCATTGGTCATATCACGAATAGAGGTTGAAAGGTGACCAATTTCATCTTCACGCATTGAAAAATCAGGAATTTCTACACGCTGATTATTGCCATTACGCACTCGATTAGCCGAGGCAGATAATTTACTTAATGGATGGGCAATCGTATGGGCTAAAAAGAGAGAAAGGACCAAAAGTACGCTGCCTACAACGGCAAAAACTTTAAAGATAACCAGTCTTTCACCCTTTACAATATTATCAATATCGGAGCCAGTGGTTGAAAGAAGAAGGGCTCCAACCACTGCGCGATAGCGTTGAACAGGAACGGCAACAGAAACAATTAATTGACCTTGTCTGTTGCGTCTTTTGGCGGTAGCAAGAGATCCGTTTAATGCTCGATACACTTCTGGATAAGCAATACCGCTGGTTTTTGTTTGTTCTCTATCCAGAATGATACCTTTGCCATAAAAAATACGTGAATACCATGAAGTGAAGTGATCCCACATGTTTTGTTCTGTTTTTATTGGAGGTAAATCATAGCTAAAAACTTCTCCACTAGAATAAAGAACGCGTGAATCAAGAAGGAGAGTAGCATCACGATCATAGATACGTGCTCTTGTCGTTTTAGGTGTGATGAGACGCCGTAAAAGAGGGGCAACCTGTTCAGGGTTAATGGGGAAATCCCAAGAGTCGGTTGATTGAGGGGCAGGTGTAATGCTTTCTCCAGCCTGTAATTCTAAGAGCTTTTGGGGATCAATGAGGATAGAATTTGTATCTACGGTTGCAGAAGCAGCAATAGCCCCAGCGATAATTTTTCCTTGGGTACATAGACTTTTAATTTTTGCTTCAATTAAACCATCGCGAAATTGGTTAAGGTATAAAATGCCTGTAACCAGAACGGCAAGGGCGGCAATGTTTAATATAACAATGCGGCGTGTGAGACTGGAAAAAAGCAATTGTCTGAAGAGACGTTGTGTTCGAAGATGCAAACGAGCAAACATCAGAAATGACGTTGAGGATATGCCGTTAGGAGCGGTTTTTTGTAGAGTTTCCAGTTGAGAATTGTTTGTCATCGATTTGATTGCCGTTCAAATTTTTGCGACAAAGTAGTTTTATACCTCGTGAAAACGATAACCTACACCATAAAGTGTTTCAATCATTGCAAAATCATCATCCACTTGTTTAAACTTTTTACGCAGACGTTTAATGTGACTATCAATGGTGCGATCATCTACGTAAACTTGATCACTATAGGCAGCATCCATTAAAGCATCACGACTTTTTACAACTCCTGGTCTTTGTGCTAGGGTTTGCAGAATCAAAAATTCTGTAACAGTTAAAATAACAGGTTTATCTTTCCATGTACAGGTGTGACGTTCTTGATCCATCACAAGATCTCCACGTTTAAGAGAAGAGGTGGAAGCAGTTCCTGTAGAAGGCGGTTGGTTACGTGCATTGGAACGGCGTAAAATAGCTTTCACACGTTCAATGAGAAGACGTTGAGAGAAAGGCTTCGTAATAAAATCATCAGCGCCCATTTTGAGACCAAATAATTCATCAATTTCATCATCTTTAGAGGTCAGAAAAATAACTGGGAGATCAGATTTTTGACGCAAACGGCGCAAGAGCTCCATTCCATCCATTCGGGGCATTTTAATATCAAAAATAGCCAAGTGTGGGGGGTGAAGTGTGAGACCTTTGAGTGCAGATGCTCCATCTGTATAGCTTTCAACCCGATATCCTTCTGTCTCAAGCGCAAAAGATAGAGACGTCAGAATATTGCGATCATCATCAACAAGTACAATCGTTTGCGTGATTGTTGGTGTATCTTTCATGGTTTCTTAGACCTTTCTATTGCTGTGGTAGCAAATTACCCACACTTGTTTATATGGGAGTTCACATTTTTTTTGCAAAACAAATATGATACAAATTGTAGCAAAGTAAAAACCCTTTTGTCATTACTGTAAAATCTTGTTTTGCTTTCATAATTTATAATGTTTCTACGTCTATTAAGATCCCTTCGTTTGAGAGAAAATTTTCATAAAAGCTTTTTTATCAAAGTTTAGTGCATAGTTTATTAGTGTCTTTGTCCCAGAATTGAACAGGTTTAGTTTTGATTGTTGAAGTTTAAAAAATCCGCCTATGTGTTTTAAGAGCAAAGAAAAGAATGTGGCGATATATACACAAAAATTTGTTTCTGTTACACGAAAGAAGGTCATAATGGGATTTTTTAATTTTATTAAAACTGTAGGGGAAAAGTTAGGTATTGGGGATCATGAACCAACAGAAAAAGATTTTAAGGCAGCATTTGATCATTTTCAACTCGGTACAGAAAAAGTAAATGTTCAAGTTAAAGATGGCAAAGCTATTTTAAGCGGTGAGGTTTCAGATAGAGCAACACTTGAAAAAGCACTTCTTGTTGTTGGTAATTCACAAGGTATCTCTTCTGTAGGTGTAGATCAATTAAAGGTTATAGATACGACGCCTAGAAAGACTTCTCACTTTTATGAGGTTAAATCTGGTGATAATCTTTGGAAAATTGCTGAAGAGGTTTATGGAAAAGGGCAAGGTGATAAAAACACATTTATTTTTGAAGCCAATAAGCCAATGCTAAAATCTCCCGATAAAATTTATCCTGGGCAAGTTTTGCGTATTCCTGAAATTGGCCATACTTAATTCATAAAAGGAATAATTTTGACTGATGGCATTAAACAAAACATAAGGAGCATGAAAAAATTTCACGCTCCTTATTTTTATAACATGTATGTTTATAATAAAAGGAGTTTAATGAGCAGGAATGGATTTAGAAGGTGATATCGCTTTCATAGCATTTACAGAGAAATCAACATTAATAGTTCCTGCTTTTTCAAATGTCAATTTTGCACTAATTTTATCACCTAGCTTGAATGGTTGTGAAAGTCCCATAAACATAATGTGATCACCACCAGGCTTAAGCGTAATTTCGCCATTTCCTGGAATTTCAATGCCATTGTGCATTTTTTCCATTTTCATAATATCATTAACAACTGCCATAGAGTGGATCTCTGTTGTTTTTACGCCGTTTGTTGAAATAGAAACCAAACGGTCTGGGGTATTACTATGATTAATAATGTAGAGATAACCGCTACCAATCCTTATACCTCTAGGCGTTTCTCGTGTCCAAGGATTGAGAATTTCTATGTCACCAAGTTGATATTGTTGAGCATTTGCTGGCAAAATTATAGCAGAAAAGAGAAGAGCACACACAATATTTATGATAACTTTTTTGTATGGATATTGTGCATGTATTGTATTCTTAAAGATGAGATTTATTATTTTCTTAATAATAGATGTCATCATTGATTCACCCTCCTTCATAAAATTCACATTTTAAATGTACTTTTTTATTTTAGCAGAGTTCTTATTTAAAATAAAAGAGAGAATTATTAAACTTAAATTGATTTTAATATAAAAATAGAAATCATAGAATTTCGCGATTTTAAAAGAAGACAGTAAAGTTTACAACGACAAAAAATTTCTCAATGCTTCCGTGTTTGTCTTAATAAAATTTATAATGCATCACTATTTTTTTAATATAGACAAAACAAACCGATCATATACTTTATCAAAGCTTAATATTGCGATATCTTTGTGCATTTTTATATGTTTTCAAATTTCAGAATTATACAAGTAAAAAAGCTTTTTAGGTGGATTTAGAGCACAGCTTTCAAATAGCAGTGAACAATGAGGCCATTAGAAGAGGAGTTTTTGAGAGGAGATTGATAGAGAATGTCTTTACTGATATGCGTATTTGGAAAAGCGCTGCTTAACACTATGAAAGAGTCTCGTAAAAAATAGCTTCATAAGATATGACATCTACTTTAGTTTAAGGAAGGGTTATAATATTTATGATATAAGTTATTCGCCTTTAAGCGATATTTTTAAAAAGCTTTTATGTGAGTATTTTTTATTAAAGGTGGGAGATAAAGAACAAAAGTGCAATCACTCTTTTTATTTTTTAATTTTTATAGAAAGATATATTTTTTGAGAATTGCAAAAAAAATATATTATAATCTCAAGTCTTTCATAAATATGGTATTTATAGGTCATTAGAGTGCCTATTTTAAAAGAAATTTTTTATTTTGGAGATGTTTCTCTCATTATTCTCTTGTAGCAATAAAAGCCTGTTCTTATATACGAGGCAGCA
>NZ_JBHIQG010000187.1:0-5111 GCF_042196425.1 Bartonella sp. AD328YNZD
GTAGATATTTTGGTTTATATTAATATTTAGTAAATTTATTCTTTTAAAAAGCATTCTCATTCCCTCTCCTTTATAGGGGTATGTTTTTAATATCTTTATGCTTTTATAAAAAGCTCTATACCGCAATAGCCTTTGCCATATTTGAATATCCTAAAAGCATAAAATACTCTCTTAAAGACAAACGTATCAGATTTAAAAATTGACTATTCTAATCTTTGTCATTTAGTCTAACCTCATAATGAAAAGCTTTTGGGAAAACTCTGCCAAAATATAACCATACAAAAATACAGAGGCAGATTTTTCTAAACAATAAAATGAGGGAAACATGACCGAAAAAATTTATCCAATATCAGAAGAGATCAAAAAAAATACTTTACTCGATGAGGAAACTTATCAACAATGGTATCGAGAAAGCATCGATGATCCAGAAAGCTTCTGGGCAAAACATGGTCAACGCATTGAATGGTTTAAAGCTTTTACAAAAGTAAAAAACACTTCTTTTAACGGAGATGTATCGATTCAATGGTATGAAGATGGGATAACAAATGTAGCTTATAATTGCATTGATCGCCACCTGAAAACCCATGGAGACAAAATCGCGCTCATTTGGGAAGGGGATAATCCTTATCATGATAAAAAAATAACCTATAACGAACTTTATGAACACGTTTGTCGTTTTGCTAATCTTTTGAAAAGTCGTGGCATTAAGAAAGGCGATAAAGTAACCATTTATCTCCCCATGATACCCGAAGCAGCCTATGCCATGCTTGCCTGCGCCCGCATTGGAGCCATTCATTCGGTTATCTTTGCAGGCTTTTCTGCTGAAGCAATAGCAGGACGCCTTGTTGACTGTGAATCAACCTTTATGATTACCGCTGATCACGGCTTGCGTGGCGGCAAACGGATTAACTTAAAAGACAACGTTGACCATGCCATTGAGATAGCCGCGCGCCAAAATGTGCATGTGGACCAAGTCATGGTTATACGGCGAACTTGTGGCCCCATTCAATGGGTAGAGGAGCGTGATTTTTGGTACCACGAAGAGATAGCTCATACCCAAAGAGACTGTCCAGCAGAACCCATGAATGCTGAAGATCCACTTTTTATTCTTTATACTTCAGGCTCAACCGGCAAACCCAAAGGTGTTTTGCATACCACAGCAGGCTATCTTATTTTTGCCTCGATAACTCACCAATATGTTTTTGATTACCACCCCGATGAAGTTTACTGGTGCACAGCTGATATTGGTTGGATAACCGGTCATTCTTACTTGGTTTATGGACCTTTATGCAATGGTGCGACCACTTTAATGTTTGAAGGCACACCAACCTTTCCTGACAAAGGCAGATTCTGGGAAATTGTCGACAAGCATCAAGTCAATACACTCTATACCGCACCAACAGCTATCCGCGCCTTAATGGGAGCAGGAAATTCGTTTGTTGAACACTCAGACAGAACATCGTTGCGTCTTTTAGGCACAGTAGGAGAACCTATTAACCCAGAAGCATGGGAATGGTTTTATCATATAATTGGAAATGACCGTTGTCCGATTCTCGATACATGGTGGCAAACAGAAACAGGGGGGCATATGATCACGCCCCTGCCCGGTGCAACCCCCCTCAAAGCAGGATCGGCCACACGTCCTTTCTTTGGTGTTCAACCCCAAATTGTTGATGCCCAAGGCAATGTTTTAGAAGGTGAAGCAGAAGGC
The DNA here is from genome assembly GCF_042196425.1 of Bartonella sp. AD328YNZD. Taxonomy (NCBI): domain Bacteria; kingdom Pseudomonadati; phylum Pseudomonadota; class Alphaproteobacteria; order Hyphomicrobiales; family Bartonellaceae; genus Bartonella; species Bartonella sp. AD328YNZD. The sequence continues at coordinate 1,712 of NZ_JBHIQG010000187.1, forward strand.
AATCTTTGTATCAGTGATTCATGGCCCGGACAAATGCGCACACTTTATAAGAATCATGAACGCTTTATTCAAACTTATTTTTCCTCCTATAAAGGAAAATATTTTTCAGGCGATAGCTGTAAGCGCGATAGTGACGGCTATTATTGGATCACAGGACGGGTTGATGACATACTCAATGTCTCGGGGCACAGGTTAGGAACCGCTGAAATTGAATCAGCCCTTGTTTCTCATCCCTCTGTATCAGAAGCAGCTATTGTGGGTTACCCGCATCCCATTAAAGGACAAGGAATTTATAGTTTTGTGACCCTCATGGAAGGAACAGCGCCAAGTGAAGAATTGCAAAAAGACCTTATCAACCATGTGAGACAAGAAATAGGTTCTATTGCCATATTGGATAAAATTCAGTTTGCTCCGCAGCTTCCCAAAACACGATCAGGGAAAATTATGAGACGTATTTTACGAAAAATCGCTGAAAACGATTTTGATACTCTCGGAGATATTTCAACCCTTGCCGAACCACAAGTTGTTGAAGATCTGATTGCCAACCGACAAAACTAAAAAACACGACGAAATACAACATACGGTGGTTTTTGTTTTTTGCTAAAATTATCTCAGCATTATTACGAAAACCACCGAGGATAATAAAAAACAAAACAATTCATGAAAAGCTCAATCATTCTAACAACAAACGCTTTTCTTCATGAGAGGTAAGAAATAATTTAAGCCAAAACCTCAGGATTGGGATACGAACAAGAATAAGAAAGTAAGATAAAAAGAGCAATATAGCTTTTTAAAATCACCCAATGTCCACTCAGTGCAAAAAAACCTCTGAGTAAGAAGGAAAAATAGTTCTGATGTTTATGCTAGAATCACTTTGAAATTCCTGCTAAAATCATAAACAAAGCTAAAAAAAGAAAGTATAAGTGATAATATTCTTGAGCAAAAATATTTATCTATAACGAGGGTGTATAAAAAATATTGAAAACCATGAAATCTAAAATAAGCAAGCTTACAACAAAAATCTAAAGCAATGAAAGTAAGAGTTCTTAGAATAAATGATGCAATATAAAATCAGGAGTAATAATAAAAAGTGATTCATTTTGAAAATGTCGGCCTACGCTATGGAATGGGCCCTGAGGTCCTTCGTGATATTAGCTTTCATATTCCTCCTGGATCATTTCAATTTCTCACAGGTGCCTCTGGAGCAGGGAAAACGTCGCTGATGCGTCTTATGTTTTTGGCACTCAAACCCACCCGCGGTCATATTGATCTCTTTGGAACAGACACAGCATTGCTCAAACGACAAGAGCTCCCTGCGCTACGACAACGTATCGGTGTAGTTTTTCAAGATTTTCGTCTCCTTGATCACATGACCACTTATGAAAATGTTTCCTTGCCTTTACGCATAAAAGGACAAGAAGAAGCAACCTATCGCAGTGAAGTGGAAGATCTTCTCTGTTGGGTAGGTCTGGGAGATCACATTCATGTTTTACCACCGGTTCTTTCCGGCGGAGAAAAACAAAGGGTAGCCATTGCACGCGCGCTCATTGACCAGCCTGAAATCCTCCTTGCGGATGAACCAACAGGAAATGTCGATCCCCCCTTGGCAAAACGCCTACTCCGTTTGTTTATTGAATTAAATCGTTTTGGAACAGCTGTTATCATTGCCACCCATGATATTGCCTTAATGGAACAAGTTGCAGCACGGCGTATGCTTCTCCATAATGGACGGATGACGATTCATGAATAAGTCTTTCCCCATTTTTACAAGTAATAAAAAAAACACAACAGCGATTATTCCCAGTAGCAATATTTCTGGAAAAGCGCTGGTTGCAGTGATTGCAATTATGACATTTCTCTCAAGTCTCACCTTAATCGGTGTTGATTTAGTCCAACATGCCGCCCAAAATTGGAGTAATCAGATTAGCTATGAAGCAACAATACAAATACGCCCCGTTGACAATGTTGATATCAACAAAGCACTCCGTGATGCCGTACAATTGGTTAAAACATTTTCTGGTGTACAAGATGCAAAAATTGTTGACCAAAAAGCTACAGAAAAATTACTAGAGCCATGGCTTGGAACAGGCTTCAATATCAATGAACTTCCCCTTCCCCGCCTCATCATTGTGACTCTGAAAAGAGATGAAAAAATCAATTTTGCTGCCATCAATCATGCCATTAAAACTCAAATTCCAGGCGGTCAATTTGATGATCACCGTGTTTGGGTCCATCGTTTTGCGACCATGGCATACACCACGGTTTTTATCGGTTTTTCAATTTTAGCATTGGTTCTAGGCTCTCTAATCCTCACCATCATTTTTGCCACCCGCAATGCATTGGCAGAAAATACCCATATTATTAATGTGCTATATTTTCTTGGCACTGAAACCCTTTTCATTGCGCGTCAATTTGATTGGCATTTTTTTAAAACGGCACTGCGCGGTGCTTTATATGGTGGTTTCACAAGCATCTTTCTGTTTTCAGCCTTTTGTCTCTGGACAAATTATAACTTGGGAAGAGCAGAAGCCAGCCAAATAACGGCTTTATTAGGACATATTTCCATAAGTTCCGTTCCTTATGGCAAAATCACTCTGCTTATTATTTTCGTTTCTTTTCTCACCACCCTTACAAATCGCATGACTATTTTAGCGCAACTGAAAAAAATCGATCAATGTGAAAACGGTTTATTTTAATTTATGACTCACAACACTTTCAACTCATTGACGCAAAACAATTTAGAACGTCCTCTTCCAAAACGGCCCCACTATAATAGTTGGTCTCCATGGCTTTTATTTCGCTATTTTCCACCAACAACCCTTACTCTTGCAATCACTGTTTTCATTTTCTGGGGCGGTTTTATTATTTTTTCTGAAAAAACCGAACGACTTGTCCCCCCAACGCCTCTCCCCAAAGCGGATGCCATTATCGTGCTTACAGGCGGAGAAAACCGAATAGAGACAGGACTTCATCTCTTACAAAAGGGGCTTGGTTCACGACTCCTCATCAGTGGTGTAAACACCACAACCAACCTGAAGAGTTTCATGCATAACATGCATATTACCCCACGGCTTATCTCCTGTTGTATTGACATTGGGCATCAAGCGATTAACACCAGAGGAAACGCCGAAGAAAGCGCCGCTTGGATCAAAAAGCATCACTATAAAACCCTTTATATCGTCACCCATGATTACCATGTGTGGCGCTCGATGCGTGAACTTAAATATCTCATGCCTGATATCCATTTCATTGCTTATCCTGTGAAGAAGAGCAAAGCTGAAAGCACAATACAACAGATCAGGCAAGCCCGCATTCTCATATTCCAATATATTAAAACACTGCAAGTCTATATCAGAACCGCCTTCTGACCTTTATTCTTGTGACTTTAAACCTTGCCACC
>NZ_JBHIQG010000188.1:0-5062 GCF_042196425.1 Bartonella sp. AD328YNZD
TCAGAACCACGCGATGCCATTGAAGATATTGTTGAACCCTATTTGCTCCAACAAGGGTTTATTCAAAGAACCGCTCGCGGACGTATTCTGAGTGAAAAGGCTTGGAGCCATTTAGGGCTTTCTGCGCCTGCTTCTACAATGTCTATACAAAGGCGTGCTCAATTTTCTGATGCTCAAGACAATTCATCACTTCAGACGACTTTATGGGATGGGGAAGATGACTAAGACATTCTCTTTAAAAAAATAAGACATTTTCTTAAAAAAAATTGCGTGAATATTGTATCGCAAGGTTATAAATACAAGAAATGTATTTCTTTTAGCAGATTCTGATCAAAAAGATTTGGAACGATTGAGGATTTTGTGCTTTTGCGTTTCATAACATTAACACAAAAATGTGTTCAATCTTTTGATCTATAAATAATTTGCTCTATTCAATGATTTTATGGGACGTGAAGTAGATGACAGAAGTGACTCCTTTCAAGAGAAATCATACAAGTGCTTTTCATAATTTTCAGGTTCGCGTTTATGTTGCGGATACAGATTTTTCCGGTGTGGTTTATCATGCGCGTTATCTTGAGTTTTTTGAACGAGGACGGTCAGAGTTTTTACGCGATACCGGTTTTAATAATAAAATGTTAGCAGCAGGGCTTGAGGGGGAAAAACTGTTTTTTATTGTGCGTCATATGGAAATTAATTTTGCACGACCAGCCAAAATTGATCATCTTTTAGTCGTTAAAACACGTGTTAATCACATCCAAGGGGCACGCTTTTTTATGGAGCAAGCTATTTTGCATGAAGAAACCACGTTGGTAACAGCGAAAGTTGAAATTGCTCTGATTAATGAGGAGGCAAAACCGCGTCGGTTACCCAAAGAGCTTTTGGTAAAAATACTTGGTTAAAAGTGTTCTTTATGGAACAGAGGTTTCATAGCCGTTTCATGAAACATAAGTTGATCTACAATCTAAGATTATACATCGACCATAGTCTACTTAAATGTTTTTCCTTGATCATCAATAAGGTCACACAATACATTAGAAAAAAGCTTCCCTGCTCCAATAAATTAAAGATAATATCCTCATTACGCCTCATCCATGTTGTGGTGCAAAATCAGCGTCTCACCATCCATTTTCTGCCATGAACTCAAAATGTTTTGCTTCCTCTTGGAAGAGAGTTCGTTTGCATCAGAAAACAGCAGAAAAGTGCAAAATATAAAAAAGAAAAAAATGAAAGAAAAAAATGAATGAAGTTCATTTTTGTGATAAAAAATGTACATACTCAGCAAAATAGTGTAATCAAAGTGATCATAAGCAGCAAGATTGAAAATCCGCTTAAAATACTGAGAGGTAAGGAGTTTGTTTTGTTGCAGGGTTGTCCTTTGATCTCACAAGAGAGAGCTCTCCATCCATAGTGCATGACTTTCATGTGCATTTTTCAACGCAATAAAAACGCAATAAATAAGTGAGAGATCAATACATATAAGGTAGAAATGCATTCTTGATTTAAAGTTTCAAGAGCATAGTATTCTCTAGAATAAAGTGATTGGGAACGGTCATTTATTTTTTCTCACGGCGATAAAGCCCAAGAGAGTAAAACGCTTTCATTTCAAACCTGTTCATGTTGCACCATGTAAAACCATTTGCTTAAACATTATAAGAGCGCAATATATTCCATTGAAAAAAGATGTAAAAATGCTTTTTATATACAATCCTCAATGCAATAACGAACCAATATTGCAAGGGTGCAAAGAAAGTGAAGGGGCGGTTTATTGCTTCATAAAGTAAAGATGGTGACGTGGCTTTTTTCACTTCCCAGAAGTTTTTACGGTATACCATGATGCCATCATCAGAGGGATGATAAGCATTGAAAGGTGTTTTCTAACGATAAAGCCACTGAGCTCCCCCTCTTTACGCTTATGGAGAAGTAAGCCGGCACCATCACACATTTTGCCAACTCGTGGGGGACGACAGCCCTTGGCACTTGAAAAGGTTTATTAGAGGCACTCCTTTCTTATACAATTTTTACCCACACACCAGCTTCGCTTTTGACGTGCACGCAAGTGATTTTTATTGCTTCAACATGGAACAAGTTTAAAATGAAAGAATCTTACGACATTCAAGGTTTTAATTCAATATGAGTAATGCTAAATTATATTTATAAATCAGTATTTATCGTATACATAAATTCACAGAACAATAAAATTTTATGGCATTACATGAGACTTACATAGGAGCATTATGTGGAGAACGTCGGGCGAGGTATGGTGGTTTATTTTTTATGCCCCAAGGGTGTAATCCCATTAAAAATGAGAGAAAGAAAAGCTTTAAGGCAATGCGGTATCTTATCATGATGTTAACATATTTATTTATAATGATAATTCATTGCATTGCAATTTGAAATGAAAATCCTGAGACGTGTCAGATTTTTTCTTTTCAAGCTCTTTTACTGTAAATTAATCAAAAATATTTTCTTGTATGTCACAAGCGGGGTTGGTGAATTGGGACAAAAACACTTGAGAAAGGAATAACAATGCCTCTTATGAACTTTTTCAAAGTGCCAAGATTTAGATCATAACATTTTGAGCTGGGAAAGCGGAGGATGGTTTAGCTTTTTTTTCAAAGTGTAAAGATGGTGGCGCATAATAGATTTTATATTATTTATGGGGGTATCGTTATATCTTTCATAAATGCCGTTGTGAAATGAGGGCGACGTGCATTGAGGCATGCCTCTCATCATCACTTTTAAAAGAAATTTAAGAAATGGCTCTTGTTTTGGCACGTAGATTTATGTGAGTCTAAAGTTTTTTACTTAAATTTAGAAACTGTAAAACAATCTGTTTTATAGAATTTTAATCAATGCACCTTTCATTTAGAGGGACAACAATTATGCCGCAGGTAGAACTAACGAATCTGGAAACAATGGGAATGTTGCATTTGTTTATGCAAGCGAGTTGGATCGTTAAAGGGGTTATGATTGGGTTGCTACTCGCTTCCGTCTGGAGTTGGGCCATTATTTTTGATAAAATTTTTACTTATCGGAGAATGCAGCGTGAAATAAAGCAGTTTGAACGGATATTTTGGTCAGGCAAAGCGCTAGAAGATCTTTATACATCATGTAAAAGTCAACGCACCAATAGCATATCTGCTGTTTTTATGGCGGCAATGGTTGAATGGAAAAAATCTCTTGAAAAAGGGACCCATACATCGAAAAGTTTGCAGAGCAGAATTGATAAGGCTATGGATTTGACGCTGGGACGTGAAAGTGAAAAAATAGAATCAAAATTAAGTTTTCTTGCGACACTGGGGTCTGCGGGACCTTTTATCGGACTTTTTGGAACAGTTATTGGTATTATGGAGTCTTTTCTTTCTATTTCAGTTTCTCAAAATACGTCACTTGCCATTGTAGCGCCAGGGATTGCAGAAGCGCTTTTGGCAACCGCGATTGGTTTGTTTGCAGCAATTCCAGCTGTTATTGCTTATAACAAGTTGACCCATGAAAGTGCGCGCATCATTGCACAAATAGAAAATTTTGCCGATGAATTTTCAACAATTGTATCGCGACGTATTGATGAAACACGCACAGCACCTTCCCCTTTATAAAAAGGAGCTTATCCCATGGGAATTTCTGTTGCTTCTTCTTCTCGCAAAAATACACGTGGGCGGCGTCATTCACGAAGCCAACTGATGAGTGAAATCAATATCACACCTTTTGTGGATGTCATGCTGGTCTTGCTCATTATTTTTATGGTTTCTGCACCTCTTTTGGTGAATGGGGTTCCTTTGGATTTGCCTCGTAGTCAAGCGGGGCCCGTACACGCGCAAAAAACGCCCCTTACGGTTTCACTTGATGCGCAAGGGCGCTTGGCCATTAATCAAGATTATTATGAAACGTCACAAGCGCTGATTGCACACCTAAAAACGCTTCTGGAAGCGGATGCTGCCCAAAAAGATCAACGGATTTTTGTGCGGGTTGCTAAAACTGTTGAATATCAACAAGTATTAAAACTCTTGGCCGATATTCAAAAGGCAGGTTTTTCTCAAGTTGCATTAGCAAGTTTAGCGCAATAAATGATAAATTGCGCATAAATGGTTGTTTTTAAAAAGAGCATAGAGTGATTAAAAATGAAAAAATGTAAGGCGTAAATAAGGCATAAAGAATGAACAAAGACTCCTATCATAGCATGAAACGAGGCTTGGCTTTATCCCTTATGGTCCATGTCATTTTTCTTGGTTGGGGAGCCGTTCAGTTTGCAAGCTTTGTCTCTTTACCACAACAATTGGAAGCAATTCCTATCACTCTGGCTCCTTTGATGGAAGAGCTTTCCTCTCAACAAGGAGCTGTGAAGGCTCCTATCCGTGCGATTCCTGCCATTAAACCAACCATGCAACCACAAGAAAAAGAGGATGCACGCCATATTGGGGAGGGACAAATAGATCGTCTTGCGCCTTTTAAACCAAAAGAAAAGTTGCTCCCCGTTGAGACAACACCGCCGCCAACAAGCGAAAGTACGTCGGAAACATCCACATCCGAACTTACACAACCAGAATTATTAGAAGCAAAAACAGAAGAGATTTCAAAAGAACCAGAGAATGAGCCTAAGGTTGCGCCTGAGATGCCTTTGAAAGTACCGGAAGATGCGCCAAAGCTTGCACCTGAGATGCCTTTGGAAGCACCGGAAGATGCGCCAAAGCTTGCGCCTGAGGTGCCTTTGAGAGTACCGGAGGACGCGCCTAAGGCTGTACCTGAGGTGCCTGTGAGAGTACCGGAAGATGCGCCAAAGCTTGCGCCTGAGATGCCTTTGGAAGCACCGGAAGATGCGCCTAAGGTTGCGCCTGAGATGCCTGTGAGAGTACCGGAGGATGCGCCCAAGGTTGCACCTGAGATGCCTTTGGAAGCACCGGAAGATGCGCCCAAGGTTGCACCTGAGATGTCTGTGAGAGTACCGGAAGATGCGCCCAAGGTTGCGCCTGAGGTGCCTTTGAAAGTATCGGAGGATGCACCCGAGACTGCGCTTAAGCCTTTGCACAAAAATGAAGAGATGGTATCGCCAAAAGAATTGACTCCA
>NZ_JBHIQG010000189.1:0-5041 GCF_042196425.1 Bartonella sp. AD328YNZD
TTTTCGAGTACCAATTGCTCGTTTAGCAGCAGCTCAGGCCGCAATAGCAAAAAGGATGTAATGGGTTAATATTTTTTGTTGTATAGTTATTACAGAAATAAATTTTTATATATTTTTTATTTTCTTTAATAAAGGGAATAAAAATGTTTCTAAAATGCACGATAAGTTATGTTACGCGAGAAAGTGTTTTTTTAGAGGTTTATGAGAGAAAATATAAAGCAGGATAGACAAAAGATGTATTATTAATCACTTTCTATTGGCGAACCTCTTGATAGAGAGAAACGTGTTATTGTGCAGTCAATTTATGCATTTGCTTTTTTATAGGGGAATGAGCTCCTCACGCAAGATAGAATGCTGCAAACAAATGCATTTTTTTGCATATCATGCTGTTTGAGATAGACATTTCTCAGTAGATGCCCCATTTCACATTGACATTCGTGGAATGGGGATTATGTAAAACTCTCCGTAAGTTTATGAAAATCTTCCCAAAATTTATAAACTCCATTATGCACTACCGTCTTTACACTTATGAAGGAATATCAAATTTACACAATCTGTTGATTTATAATGATAATTTTTTATTTCTTATATTGAATGAAAGCTGTAAATATCATAAAATCCTCTCATTTCGACTTTTTTTATAATGAATCAATCAAAACCATGTTTTTTGTGTGTTATAGGCGGGATGAGTGTCTGTGGATAAAAAAATAAAGTAAGGATATGCCTTTTATGAATCATCTCAAATGTCAAGAGCTGTCACAAATTGAAGGTAGGTAAATGTGTAATGGTGCCGGCTTGCTTCTTGACAAAAAGCGTAAAGATGATGCGCGGCGCTGGGGCTGCTATTATTATTCACGGGCGTTGTTGCGAAGTGGTCTTGGGTGCTTTAGAGGTGTTTTTTAAGAAAGCCCGTGAATGGCAATCCAAGTATATTCCGTTTGGGACATTTTATTTTAGGTGAGGGGGAGTGAGGCCAAAAAGACATGTGATAAATAAAAGCATGAGGCAATAGGTAATCTCCATTAAAGATATTACTTTAGATGTTATTGAAAGGTGTAAAGCTGAATTAAAAGGAAATGGCAAAGATGAAAACTGGTTTTTACCTTAAATTTTCATATTCTTTCCAAATTAGGCTGTTTTCCTGTTTTAAGGAGATTATACAAACAGAGATGCGCAATATTCTTGCCTCCATTTGGCATACAAAAGCTATGACAGCTGAGAGAAGTACTAAACTGTCTTAATATTTGTTTCAAACATACTGCTGCGTTAGGTTTGGATGTTGATTTATAGGCAATACTAAACGCACACGCTCTCTTAGGAAAACAATGTCATAAAACACATAATTTTCCAGCAATAGATTGGAGAGAAGTGCTGGTTTTTTATCAGACACTTTGCGAAACAACAATCATAACACAACTAGCCTTACGTCTACTTATCTTTACAGATGTTTGCACAAATTCTTTGCATCATATTTATAAAGATCAAATTGACGATAATATATGGACAATTCGTGGCTCGATGATATGAAAGGTTTACGTGATACTACAAAAATTTCGTGTTCTTTTATCATCAGAGGCAATAAAAATGGTAGAACGAGCACGTTTGCTATTTTGCAATATTTCTTTTTTCTGCAATCGGTTGTGTTTTTTTTGCAGCAAATTGTACGGCTCAATATGTAATGTGTAAGAAAACCATTCTGATTGATTGAATATAAGAGGGCTTGAGATGAAGGAATGTTTGAGGGGAATATTAAATAAACGAAAGATGAATTATCATTATAAATTAAGAGATTACTTCAATTTAATAAACCAACTTCACGCATTTTCATTAAAATTGTGTGATTAATTTTACCTGTTACAGGAAGATCAAATATTTTTTGAAACTGTTTTAAGGCTTCTATCGTCTTTTGATCTTCTATTCCTGTGACAATAACCTCCTCATTCCCAAAAATATGTAAAGCTTTTTGCACTTGTATAATATCTTCAACAGAAGGCTCTAAAATAGCTTCTTTTAAGTGTGTCATATTTTTTGTATTGTTTGTTTCTATTTCGCTTTGCTTAATTAATATCGCGATTTCATCTGTTGCGGGATTAGATAGAACATTCTTTTGCATTCTCTGAGCAGTTTGCTGTTTCCATAAAGTGATGGCTCGGCGTGTTTTAGGTCCTTCCAGTCCATCTAATGGTCCATCATAAAGGCCTAATTTTGTTAGTTCTTTTTGCTTTTCCAGCATGCTTGCTGATTGAGAGGGTAAAGGTGAATTTGTGTGGTTCTGACTTTGAGAATGTACAGAAGTTACACGGGAGAGTTCTTGTGATTTTTCTTCTTTTTCCGATAAAATAGAGCTCTTACCTATACTTTGAACAGAGGAAAATTTCATTTGAGTTAAAATATTTTGATGCGTTGTCATTTGCAAAAATAAAGCATTAAATGAAATAAATAAAAAACTAATGCTAAAAAGAAGAGATCCAACAAAAAATAAAGTATTTTTTCTTGTATAGAAATAAAGAGTTTTTACACTCCAAAAAATAAAATGAAAAATTATAAGAAGAAGCGTTATAACAATACTACTATAGTATTTACGGTGTTTTACATTTTTTTTTCGGTATGTCTTTCGTTTTGTTGCCATTACTTTTATTTTCAGTTGCGTTTATTTTTTACAAAGAAACAAATATAAATTAGGAAACGAATATGAATCAGTTCTTATTTTCAGACAGCGAAAAGTGCATTGACATTATTGATTTTCCTTTCAAACTCCTAGAACGAGCGGCTTCATTATATCAATTTATAAGTTGATAAATCAACAAGAGTTCTTATCAACTTTTATTCATTTCATTTTATTTTATATAAATCTTTAATGTGTATAAAGAGAGCACCAAATGATTAGCATTCAAGATCATTTTGGTGTTTGCAAACTGCATTATCACATATAATTATCTAAACAATAATGCCACGTTATTCTTCATTTTGGGGCATATGTTTGGCTATTATTTAAACTAAAATTGAAAATATTTGCCTATAACACTAAAAAGATGACAATCATTATCTATTCTTTATAATTTACATATAGATGGTTACTTATCCATAAACGGTTTGGTAAGAATAATTATCTATCAATATTATTATATTTTTGTATAAATTCCTTCTATTAAATAATTTTCATAAGTATCAATTAAATTGATGTTTACAATGTTATAGAAAAAAACTGGTTTGAGATGTAATCATAAGAGATGCAGTTATTTTTTTGATGTTTTTATCGACATGTTGACTATTTTTATAACATTCCAGTAAAAATTTTATAGATAATATAAATATTTTATCGACACTAGAATCAGAATAACAGAGTTTACTCTTGTTAGCCTTTTCAACTAAGCTAAGATGGTGGATTATTATTTAAAATAATTATGTACACAACATGATTATCTCTCTCATTTTTTATCATAGTATGTTTATTAACATGACCAGCTTGTAAGTGTATAATTTTGATGTTAATTTTTTACTGAATAGACAATGTATCCCATTTTATACAGCGGAATTGTGCCATATTTATAAAAAAGCCAATGATATAGATCCAATACATGAATACTCAATTTTATAAAAAGTACATTTTATAAATTGTTTATAAAGCAACGGTGGATAAAATGCTTCTTTTATTGTATTTACCACTGCGGTACATTGATTATCCATGATACGTTTTTTAATCAAATTATCATTTTTTTTATTTTTTATTTTTGTCATTGTTTCATTTTTTGTAGCAGATCCAAGCAGTAATCATTCTTCTATCCCCCAAAATAATGAGACAACAACGAGCGATGTGATTGTTGCTTTTAAGGAAGCCTTAAATGACTTAGGCGCATTTTGTGACCGTAATATAAAAACCTGCAAAGTAGGAAAATCCTTTTTAAGTTCACTTGGCGAGCGCGCATATTACGGTGCAAGAGCTGCTTATGAATATTTAGGGAACATATTAGGAAACAAAAATAATATCAGAGACTTTCCCTAATGTTTCTTACAAAATCGAAATACAAGAGTTCTTACAAAACCATGCAATGTTATCTTGAAATAAGGATTTTTAACGTTCTTTGTGTTATTTATGTTAGGAAGAATAAATATTTATTTTTTATAAGTGTATTCAAGAATGATTATTCAAACGAAACAGGACTAAAATAATGGCGGACACAATCGGTAATATTATAGATAACTTTTCGCTTTTGGATAATTGGGAAGATCGTTATCGTTATGTCATCGAGCTTGGCTATGAATTGCCACCTTTTCCGGAAAGCGCTCGAAACGATGCTCACAAAGTTCCTGGTTGTGTTAGCCAAGTGTGGCTTTTATCTTCACGTAATAACTCAGAAGATCCAATATTGACGTTTCAAGGTGATTCCGATGCTCATATTGTGCGTGGACTCATTTATATACTTCTTGCTTTTTATTCAGGCAAAAAAGCTTCTGAAATTCGCAATTCTGATGCTCAAGAGCTCTTTGAAAAACTTGGTTTAAATGAAAATCTTACACCACAACGATCAAATGGTCTGAAATCAATGATTAAACGGATTCGTAACGAAAGCTATATGTAATACCTTTGGTAGAAATTGCTATATATACAAAAGCTTCACACAAAACATGTATACTAAAATAAACTTTATACATGAAACCATTTTTTCGCAAAATAAGATTATTTAGTTTTTTTCCGTTTGCTTTTGCGTCCAAGCCCCATTTCTTTGGCCAAAGCCGATCGTGTTTTTGCATAATTAGGCGCTACCATAGGATAAGAACTATCTAACTGCCATTTTTCACGATATTCCTCTGGCAACATTCCATAATGTGTCATGAGATGACGCTTTAGAGATTTAAACTTCTTTCCATCTTCAAGGCAAATGAGATAATCAGGAAATACTGAACGCTTCGGATTAACGGCAGGCCTTTGTTTTTCAACTTCGACTTCTGTTAACTCTAGATTCCCTGCTTTACGAAAAGCAGCATGGACATCAGCAATTAAACTTGGCACTTCAGTCGGTCGAATAGAATTATTACTCAC
>NZ_JBHIQG010000190.1:0-4995 GCF_042196425.1 Bartonella sp. AD328YNZD
GAACCACGAACTTCGGATAACACAGTGTTTTTTATAGAAGAATCATGATTTTCACGTACATTGGTTGTAATGATATCAGCCCGTAGAGAGAGAAGAGGGGTTAAGATGAGTCCATTGTGTGTGTTGAAGCGCTTTTTCCACTGAAGCTCGTTTGTGAAACGCAAACTATTTCCAGCTATACCAGAAAGTCTTACTATGTTGAGAGGATTTCCGTTCTTGTCGGGTGAATTGAAGTCAGCATGACGACGATAAATTGATTGCATATTACTATGGAAGGTCAGTTCTCCATTATAAATGGGTTCATCTGGCGTGAAAGTATAATCGATGCGTGGTAGAACCCATGCTTGCCGAGAGTGACGTTCATAATGATAATCATTCAATAACGAATCTTGAACTTTAAAATGATAAAAACGCATATCAAAATGGTTTTTTCCTGCAAGACCATTCAGATAGATCTGAGAAAGTTGTGTGGGATTGTTATAGTTTTCAAGTTTATAGGCACGACTAAAATGCCGATCTGATTGTGCAAGAATATCCCATCCATAAGTCCAGTGTGAATTAATACGAAAATCCCCCTTTGTCGCCAGCATATAACGGTTTTTATGTTGGGCATCAATCGTATCATTATCAAATCTATGCGGTTTCATTTGATATATATGAGCAAAGCGAATGTTATAACGGCCCGTTTTTAAACGTTGACGCCATTCCCCTTCGGTTAAAAGCCCTTGTTGGGTATAAACCGTAAAAGAAAGTGTGAAATCGTAATGAGGAGCGAGATTCCAGAAATAAGAACTCTTTATCCCCATGCCGAGATCATTGGTATAAAAAAAATGAGGAGTAAGCAGACCGCTAGCACGTCTGACCGTTGGATCATAAAGTTCAAAATTTGGAAATTTTATAATCGGTACGCCCAAAATTTCAAAACTGCTATTTTCAAACCGAATTTTTTTGACGTTATTATTCCATATGATCTTTCTTGCTTTAATTTTCCACAGGACGTCTCTATCTGGTTTGTAAGAGCAAGGTTCACAGGCTGTATACGTTGCATTTTCAAAAACTGTTATTTGATTGTTTTTACGTGTAGCATTTTGGGCTGCAAAGTGAACATTATTGGCTGTATCAATACGTAAGGCGTTTACAAAACCCTGGCCAAGATCTTTGGTCATATCAATTTGATTGGAATAAATTTTATTACCATCTTTTTGAGTAATTTCAACATTCCCTTGTGCTATAAGCCGTCCTGTTTTTTGATTGTAAATGATTTTTTGAGCGATAACTTTATTGCCATCATATTCGATTTGGACATTACCTTGTGCAGAAACAGTGTTTTCATCACGATTGTAGATGAGTTCATCCGCAGAGAGCAAAAGAGGACTTTCCGGATTTTGAATGCGACTTTGAGAGGGAGACATAAGGCTTTGAGCGTGCGCATAATAAACCAGAGTTCCCCCTAAAATAATCCCCATAACACTTTTAAAAGCGAGAGCACTTAATTTTGTTAAAATGATTTTCTTACCTGTTAATGCTTTCACTTAGCTATCCTCTTTATGAAGTAAAAAAGAGATTCCCAAGAATAAAGCAATAACAACAGGTGTCCAAGCTGCAATAACTGGTGGAATATATCCAGCATTACCAAAAGCCTGAATGAGTACGGAAATAACATAAAGCATAAACCCAGCTATGACACCACCAAGAATCAACGTTCTAGATTGCCCAAAACGTGTAAAATTTAAAGATACAGTTGCTGCAATGAGAGTCATTGCCACTAGCAATGCTGGTAATGCGATCAAAGATTGTAAATACATATCAAAATTATGAGCAGAATAGCCAAATGAACGTGCAATCATAATTTTTTGTGGCAATTGGTAAAATGAAATAGTTGCGGGATTCACTAAACGTTCCGTTAAAAATTCAGGTTTTAGATTGGTTTTTATTTGCAATACGGTAAATTTTTCAGGTGGATGTCCTATTTTATAGATTGTTCCATTTGTTAATAGCCAAGCGCCATTGGTTAATGTTGCTTTTGGGGCGTTAATCCAATTTTTTACGGTTGCGTTGTCATTGTATTGTACAAAGGTTGCATCGAGAAGAGAAAGTCCTTGATCAGTGATAAATTTAGCACCAATGGTTGTTCTGCCTAAATTTGTACGCTGGGTTAACCAGTGAATACGTGTATTATGAAGAGGTGTTAGTATATTATTATTGCGCCATTCAGTCATCATTTTTTCTGATTGAGAAAATCCCCATGCTGCGAGTGGATTAATGAGAAGAATTGAAAATAATCCCAAAAGCAAAGCTCCCAAACAAGCTGGCATAAGAAATTGCCATGCAGAAACACCGATTGAACGAGTTATCACAAGTTCAAGTTTTTTGTTAAGCGAGATAAGTGTTGCCATTGCAGAAAAGAGTGCAATAAAAGGGATAAGTTGTTGCATGATAAAAGGGATACGTAAAACAGAGAGCAGAAATGCATTTTTTGCTGTATAGTGCGGAAGGGAGGATAGCTTACTGGAATTTTCTGTAAAATCGATTAAAAGAGCAAGAACAAAAATGCTCCCCCAGAAATAACAAGTTATTTTAAGGTAACGTATAAAAAAATATCGTCCAAGTGTCCACCCAATCATGATATTTTATCCGAGGAATCTTGAGATTGTGGATGTTCAAATTTATTCATTACTTTTTGAAAAACGATTTGCAGTACCTCATTAACTTTTGTGGGAAGTCCAATTTTATGATTCGTTAAAAGCATAAAAAAGACAAATATACTTGTTCCTATGGGTGTAATATAAAGGAGCGGAACGTATGCAAGATCATTCTTTGCTTTTTCGGCGAAAAAATATCCTATCCAATATACCACCAAAGAAAGGGCAATGGCCGAGAGATTTGCGGAATGACGAGCTTGTCGATGGGAGCCTACATCTCCTGCCGCTGCTAATGCAATAAGTGAAAAAACAATAGGGTAGAGCCATTGTGTTAGTCTGCGGTGAAACTCAGCTCTATATTGGAGCGGTTTTCGTTGATAGTAAGGATCTTTTGGGTCAGGATTTTGTAAATAAGAAAGAGACCGATCTTTTGGATAAAGAGTAGGTGTTTTATCACTGGGGATAAACTCCCCTAGGCTAAAGGTATATGAGCTAAATTGAACGATTGAAACGCTGTTATTTTGATGATTGACTCTTTCTATTTCACCGTTATTGAGGATTAAAAAACGACCATTTTGATTGTTTACAATTGATGCTTTTGTTGCATAATAAAAAAGGTTAGTCTTAGGATCACGCTGGTCGGCAATGAAAAGACGTTCAAAGGTTCCGTTTGGATTCCGTTCGCCAATTTCTATGTAAAGGTTATTGGCAAGTTTTTGAAAGCTCCCTTCACTGATGAAAAGACTAATAAGATCAAAATGGGCACTTGCTAGCATTTGTCGCATCTGAAGACGTGCTTGAGGAACAACAAAATTGGCTATAGAAAAGGAGATACATGATGCAACAATAGCAAGAAGAAGAATAGGTTTCCAAACAGTACTTTTAGGAAAACCAGAGGCATTGATAACAGCAAGTTCAGAGTCTTGATTCATTGCTGAAAGGATGGTTGTAATTGCGATTACTAATGCAAATGGAATGACCAGAAAAACAACAGAAGGAACCAATGAGAGTGAAAATTGTAAAACTGTGAGGAGTGTTTGTTTACTTGTTGTAAGAAAGTTTATTCGTGCAAGAATTTGTACTGTCCAACTAACACCCACTGCTGCAATCATGACAGAGCTAAATAAAACAAAGACACGTTTCAGGATGTAGAACTCAATAATACGCATAAACTTGGAGAACACCCTCAGTCTTTAATTTGATAGTAAATATTTTATACTGTTTTCGGTTAAAATGTAATAAAATTAAAAAAAACTTCCATGAAATGCACATTTTTACCAAATAAATAATATAAAATTGCCTATTAAGTTTTCTCTATTTTTCCATATATTATATTTTATTTCCAACTATAGTCTACCTAGAATATAGGAGATAGCTTAAAAACTTTCTTATTAATGTGTAAATAACAATTTTTTGTCTTTTAAAAACATGTGCAAAAAGAGAATGCATCTTAATCGAAAAACAGGTTTATATCTTGAACCGTTTCCTTTGTATTAGGGACATAGAAGTTTTTTAAAGACGTTAGCTTTTTTATAAAGAATGATGAGGGCTTAAGAGGTTGGACATTTTATTCTATCATTTGACGCAGTCAACGCTGAAAGATATTTTGCCGACGCTTGTGGAGCGTGCATTGGCTCGTTTTGGAAAAGTAACAATACAATGTGTGAGTAAAGAACAACGCGATTTTATGGATACACATTTATGGGTTTATGCAGATGAATCCTTTATTGGACATGGAACTGAGTGTGATCAATATTCAAACTTTCAGCCTGTATTTCTTACGACAGGACAAGAAAATCCGAATGATTCAAAGATTCGTTTTCTCATAGAGGGCGCTGTTTGTTCGGATATTGATGCTTATCAACGGCTTGTCGTGATATTTGATGGTGAAAGTGAGGAGCAGTTGAATCTCGTTCGTGCACAGTGGAAAAAATATAAAATGGAAAATCATAATTTAACGTATTGGCAACAGACTGAAGATCATCGTTGGGAAAAACAAATTTAATGCGTTTCGTGTCTGTTGTTCTGATTTTTATAGGAGTGGTAGGAATAGTAAATCCAGCACTTTTTATTGCGCAAGGATCAGGGGGAGGGCGTTGGGTTTTTATTGTGGTTTTTCTTTTAGGCATGCTAAATATATGGACTATAATTAAAAAAATGAAATGCCATGATGATGATTGATCGGATTTTGCTTGTTTTATGGGGTGTGATGTTAGCTTTTTTTTGCGTTTCGTGGTTGGGGACAACGCATATCTTATCAGAAATATTTACTGTTGCTTATATAAGCAATATTGCAGATTTTTTATTTTTCTTTTTGAGTGCATTGTTTGCGGGAATATTGTGGTGGAAGATA
>NZ_JBHIQG010000191.1:0-3619 GCF_042196425.1 Bartonella sp. AD328YNZD
GTTGGATGTGATGCTGCAAGCCTAATCGGTGCCATTGATTATTACATGCGAAAGGCTTTGCTTGAAGCTGTTCATATTCCAGTTCCTTATCATGATCCTCAACCTCCAGAATGAGAGAGTTTTGGGGCGAGCAAAGAATGAATAATGGATGAGAATGCTGTTACAGAATTTTTCTCCCATGCCAATGATGCAAGACAACCGGACCCACCGTATACGGTTTCCCAATGGGCGGACAAGAATAGATACCTTAGCACCGTAGCAAGTGCTGAACCTGGATTGTGGAGAACAAAGCGGACCCCCTATTTGCGTGAAATCATGGATAATCTTTCCTCTCACAAACCGATTGAAACAACCATTGTCATGAAAGGAGCGCA
The DNA here is from genome assembly GCF_042196425.1 of Bartonella sp. AD328YNZD. Lineage (NCBI taxonomy): Bacteria > Pseudomonadati > Pseudomonadota > Alphaproteobacteria > Hyphomicrobiales > Bartonellaceae > Bartonella > Bartonella sp. AD328YNZD. The sequence continues at coordinate 375 of NZ_JBHIQG010000191.1, forward strand.
GGTTGGCATGTCAGAGGCAGGATTGAACTTCTGCGGTTATGCTATTCATTATAGTCCAGGACCTGCTCTTTATGTCATGCCGACCGTTGAGACAGCCAAAAAGCTTTCAAAGACGCGGCTTGATCCCATGATTATGGCAAGTCCAGTTTTAAGTGAACGCATAGCCCCAGCACGAGCACGTGACAGCGGAAATACCATGTTTTCGAAAGAGTTTGATGGTGGGGCATTGATGCTTACAGGAGCCAACAGTGCTGCTGGTTTGCGTTCCATGCCTATTCGTTATCTGATTTTAGATGAGGTGGATGCCTATCCTCTCAGTGTCGATAACGAAGGTGATCCAGTGATGATTGCGGAAAAGCGCACATCAACCTTTGTACAACGAAAGATCTTTAAATTGTCCACTCCTACCCACCGTGACACAAGCCGTATTGCCAAGGATTTTGTACTAGGAGACCAGCGATATTACAACGTGCCTTGTGATGCATGTGGTACACTCCAGCCGATTGTTTGGTCACAAATCAAATGGCCGAAAGGGGTTCCTGAAAAAGCTGTTTTTGTTTGTGCCCATTGTGGTCATGAACATGCCGAGCACCGAAAAACAGATCTCATGTGTGAAGAAAGAGGCGCATGCTGGGTCCCAACCAGTGAATCAAGCAGACCCAATTTGCGCTCTTATCATATTTCGGCACTCTATTCACCTTGGCTTACATGGGGAGAATGTGCAAGAGAGTTTTTAAATGCCAAAGATGATCCAGCTCTTCTACAGCCTTTTGTCAATACAGTGCTTGGAGAGCCATGGGAGGACAGAACGGGCGAAGTTGTTGATCCAGACAGCCTTTATGCAAAACGCGAAGAGTATCCCCTTGCACCAGAACAAGCCGTCGTGTTGACAGCAGGCATTGATGTGCAAAATGATCGTTTAGAGCTTGAAGTAGTGGGATGGGGGCGTAGTGAAGAAAGTTGGCATATTGATTATCAAGTGATCCTTGGTGATCCCTCTTCTTTTGAAGTGTGGGACCAATTGGATGAATATCTTGCAAAACGCTGGCCACATCCAGGCTATAAAGAAGGGATTAGGATAACAGCGGCTTGTATTGATACCGGTGGTGGACATACACAGGCAGTTTATAATTATGTACGCCCGCGTGAGGGGCGGCGCATCTGGGGTATTAAAGGACAGGCGGGATGGCGTGCGGTATGGCCACGCCGACCAAGCAGAAACAATAAAGGACAGATTAATCTTTATATTGTTGGGGTTGATGCCGCAAAAGATATCATTACAGCACGATTTAAAAAATCGGGTCCTGAAGCAACGGGGGCTGGTGCAACACACTTTCACAAAAGCCTTGACCTGGAATATTTTGACCAGCTAACCGCTGAAAGAAAAGTCATCAAATATTTTAAAGGCTTCAAGCGTATTGAATGGCAAAAAAGTGAAAAGGCAAGAAACGAAGCCTTGGACTGTAGGGTCTATGCTTATGCTGCTTTACAAGGTCTGATTTCGGCAGGAATAAACCTTAATCGAGAAGTCGATATCTTAGAAGAGCGTTTGGAAAAACTTAAAATTGAAAGTTCTGTAGAGCAACCAACATCTGGGATTTCTTCATTCACTTCTCCAAGAAGATCTCAGATAGCACAACCTCAAAGGAAACAATCCAGAACAGTGATGAATCCTTATATGCGAGGGGATTGGAGGTGATTTGTGGATGAAACTTTAGGACCATTTAACAGCAAAATTAACAGACTGGAAAGTTTAAAAAGGCGGCGTGAACAAATTGAAGAGGCTCTTTATTCGGGTGCGCAATCAGTGCGTCACGGCGATAAGCAAGTCAGCAACCGCTCTGTTGAGGAACTGCGCAGAGCTCTTGAAATGATCAATACGCAAATAGCGGACCTTGAAGGGCGTAAAGGTTCACGCGTGTTCTATTTTAATATCTCACGAGGCTATTAATGGCTGGCTTTATCAATAAACTTACGGGCTTTTTTACAATTTCTCGTCAACACAATCCCCATTTTGAAGCGGCAAGCAAAAGCCGTCGCATGGGTGGTTTTGATCCCGCAAAAAAACATATCAATAAAGCGATTGAAGAATGCGGTGATACCATTGTTGCCCGTTCAAGATGGCTTTATGACAATGAATCTCTTTACGGTTCTGCGACTGAAGAATGGGTCTCTGCGGCTGTCAGTGATGGGATTAAACCTTATCCTCGCATTGAAGGTTTTCAAGAAGAAAAGAAAAAGCTTTTAGACTTATGGTGGCAATGGGCTGATGAAGCAGACTACGACGAAGATGCCAGCTTTTATGGGCTGCAAGCAACCATTGCACGAGAGGTCTTTTTAACCGGCGAATGCTTTGTAAGATTGCATTATGTTGACCTTTATGGGCGCTCTGGTGTGCCGCTTCAATTACAAGTTTATCCTACTGAAATGCTGGATCTCACCTATAATGGACCTGCTGAAATTGAAGGCAATTACATTCGTATGGGAATTGAATTCGATGCCAGTGGTAAGCGCGTTGCTTATCATTTCTGGGAACATCATCCCTATGATGATTGTCCTGCAAACAGAGCCTTTAAGAGCCAAGAGCGCGTGCGCGTCCCTGCTGAAATGGTTCTTCATATAAAAGAACGCCGGATTGCCGGACAATTGCGCGGTTCTCCCAAAATAACGCGCTGTATGACAAAGATCTTTCAACTCGAATCCTATGATGATGCAGAACTTGATCGAAAAAGGACGGCGGCTCTTTTCGCGGCGTTTGTCAAGGACAATTCCCCAAACGTCGCAAAATTATCCGATAATCGTGATAAAAACGACGTTGAAGAAGAATACGAAGCACCTGCCATTGCACCCGGTGCATCTCTTTATTTAGGAGAGAATAAAGAGGTTACATTCTCTAACCCTGTTGAGGTTGGAGGTTCTTATGAGGCTTTCCAATTTCGCAATATTTCAAAAATTTGCTCGGCTCTCAATATGCCTTATGCCGTTGTGACTGGAGACGTTACGCGCGGTAATTTTTCCAATGTGCGAACCTCTATCATTCAGTTTAGACGGCATGTCAAACAATGGCGTGAACATATCATTGCCTTTCAGTTTAACCGCATTGTTTGGGAACGTTTTGTTGAAATGGCAGTACTTTCTGGACGCGTTCACTTACCCGGATGGGAAGAAAATTCCTTGCCATGGCTTCAATGTGAAAGCTTTGCGCCCCCGCTTGAAATGATTGATCCAAACAAGGATATCACGGC
>NZ_JBHIQG010000191.1:3719-4990 GCF_042196425.1 Bartonella sp. AD328YNZD
CTCACGAACCCTTGAGCGATACAGCACAAATAAAAATGCAAGCCGATTGCGCCCTGCTCTACGAAATGTTTGTCGATTGGGTTGCAAAAAACAGACCTCTGAGTGCGGACGCAATTCGTGACACAAAAGCAGAAACTTTTATAGGCACCCAAGCTTTAGAGCTTGGATTAGCAGATGCGCAGGGCACCCTTGCGCAAGCTTTGGAAGCCTTAACGGATTCCATATCACAAAACCCAACATCAACAAAAGAAGGAAAAAACACATGGCACGCACACAATACCGCGCCCAAGAAGAGGATGACGAAAAGATCGTCGACATCATCAATGACGAGGAAGAGGACGAAGACGATAGTGACATCGACAAAAACGCCGAAGACTTCGACGATGAAGAAGAAAACGAAGACGAAGATGAGGACGAAAATAAACAAGAAAGCATAAAAGCTGCTCTTGAAAAGGAAAGAAAACGTGGCAAGGCACTAACAACCCTTGAAAGGCAAGCAAAGCACTTAGGCGTTTCTTTTGACGCAGCAAAAGCTATTCAAAACGGTATGAGTGTTGAGAAAGCACGCCAGTGTGTATTGACGGCTGCTAGCTCTCAAAGCGCGTCTTTAAAAGTCTCGCCTTATACCCCTCACAGTGATGGAACGAGCAAGGCAAAAATTCATACAAAATGGGAAACAGCTTGGAGGGCAATAAAATGAATAATATTATTTATGAAGACGTACGCAATGGCGCTTATCTTGGACCCTACGATACGGATATGTCAAACGAAGAAGTGGTTTTTGCATCAGGAGCCTTCATTGAAGCAGGAACTGTCATGGGGAAAATTACAGCATCAGAAAAATATGCCCCCCTTAATCCAGCAGCATCAGATGGCAGCCAAATCCCTGCTGGAATTTCTTTTGCCACTGTTGATGCCTCTCAAGCCGATCAACGTGCCGTGATTACAGCACGCTTATGCACTGTAAAAGCTTCTGAATTGCTATGGCCAGATGCCATTACAGATGAACAAAAAAGTGCTGCCATTCAGTCTCTCGAAGATCATAACAATATTTTATTGCGATAGGAGAATGCGCACATGGATATGAACTTTTTTAAACACGACGCTTTCTCTGCCACCACAATGATGAAAGCGATTGAAAACTATGAGTTTCAACCGGGGCTTATTAGTTCTCTTGATCTTTTTGAGGAAGTGGAAACAAGCACCACAGTGGTTGGTATTGAAAGACGTGACAATACATTGTCCTTGATTCAAACCAGTGAACGTGGCGC
>NZ_JBHIQG010000192.1:0-4976 GCF_042196425.1 Bartonella sp. AD328YNZD
ATGGGTTACGTGAAACATTTGATATGTTTGGTATACCAGTTCGCATATCATTACGAGCCTCTGATAATCCTTTTGCGACACGTTCCAAGAAGAAATGATAACTCTTTAATTTTATTGATAATCATTTATCATGAGCGCTATTGAATAGAGCTCTCTCATCTTGATAAAGGTCATTTATTTGCATGTCATGAGAAGAGTTTAATAGGGAGTATTTAAGAAAGAGTACATAATCCTCTTAATGGGTTATTATAAGTGCAAGAATAGATGCAATATGAGGGTAGGGGAATATAATTATGATGCTTGTTTGAAAAGCAGCATTAGATTATCGTTTCATAAAAATAAAGCTTATGAATAAGCGCTTTTGCTTACGATAGTTTGTTTGAATAAAAAGCAAAAATATTTGCTGAATCTACGGATATTCAATTGTAAAAAGCGAAGTTCATAAAAGTGGATTAAAATTGTATAAAGTGGTATGGTAATCGTATTTAAAATTTATTATGTTCTATTGGCTTAATCTATTTGAAATTTTAGATTTATTAATATCTTGTATTTAAAGGAACTTCTCTTAATACCCTCAAGCTCATTTCGTGGTGGGGCCTTTAATGGCGTATGTAAAATACTTTGCGAATAGGATCATATAGAAACAATTGATTATTATTATTTTCATAAAATAAAAAGTGCAAGTTTATTCGAATAAAAGGAGAAAACCAACGCTCTCATACTGTTTTTAGCTTTCTATGTTCTCTTTCAAAACTAGGACTGATATAACATTGGGAGTCGGAAAATAAGATGGTATTAGTTTACACCTTTTGTTAAACGTAAAAATGGTTGTTCTATGAGTTTTATATTATTCACGTGAACTTTTCGTTATACATTCACGGGTGCTGTCGTGAAATCGGTTTAGGTGCTTGGAATATCTTTTTAAGAAAGCATGTAAATTGAAAAATACGTTATTTCTGCAATAAAATTTATACGATAACTTGTGATAGATTTCTTTTAGTATCTTGACGAATAAATTCGGGAACAATATGATGCACACGGTTTTATGAAATGTATTCTTACGTTGCTTTTTAATTAAGGAGCCAATGATGGCGATGGGCGAGAAACCCGTTATGAGCTGTAAGGAGGCTGAAGAGGAAAAGCAAGGAGAGTGTCTTCATTCAGAGGATTTGGAATGCCGTAGTAGGAACTTAAGCGTAGCTTTAGTACGCAAGCAAGCATTAAAGAAGCGGGAGCATAGGAATAAGCGGGAAAAATCACAAGGAAGGATGGCAGGTGCAATTAAGCTTTCCAGTGAGTTTCTGGCAAGTGTTATAGTTGGTATTGTTTTGGGGTTGGGGTTTGATAAGTTAGCAGGTTCATGGCCTTGGGGATTGGTATTTTTTCTCTTCTTTGGATTTGCTGCTGGTGTATTGAGTATTCTTCGGTCTGTGGGGTATGTTTCCTCCAGTCAATTAGGAAAAGAAGGCGTATTGCGCCAAGATAAACAAAATAAAAGGGCCAATGAGAGGTCCGATAAATGAGGTTGAAGTGACAGCGCACGCTCCAGATCCTATTCATCAGTTTGAGGTTTTAAGGCTGATTAAGATTTCCATAGGAAATATGGATTTATCGTTTACAAATGTATCATTGTTTACAGTCCTCACGGTTGTTGTAACTTCTATTTTTCTCTTTATTTCATCATCGAGTCGTGGATTGGTTCCAACGCGGATGCAGTCTCTTTCGGAAATGGCCTATGAGTTTGTAGCATCGACTCTGCGGGAATCATCTGGTGTGCAGGGAATGCAGTTTTTTCCTTTAGTTTTTTCTCTGTTTACTTTTATTTTGGTTGCTAACTTTATTGGTCTCTTTCCTTATTTTTATACGGTTACGTCTCAAATCATGATCACGTTTTCGTTAGCAATGGTGGTAATTTTGACGGTGATTGGGTATGGCTTTTATAAGCATGGGGTCAGCTTTTTGAAACTGTTCGTTCCCAGTGGAGTTCCTGTTGTGGTTTTACCTCTGGTGACAATGATTGAGGTTATTTCTTTTCTCTCCCGTCCAATTAGTCTTTCTCTTCGTCTTTTTGCGAATATGCTTGCTGGTCATATTACGCTTAAAGTGTTTTCTGGGTTTGTTGTTTCAATGATTGGGGTAGGGCTCGTAGGTGTGGGTGGTTCGATTTTACCGCTTATTATGACTGTAGCAATTACTGCTCTTGAGTTTTTGGTCGCATTTCTTCAGGCTTACGTCTTTACGGTTTTAACTTGTATGTATCTTAATGATGCAATTCATCCAGGACATTAATAGAACTGGCGGTTTTCCGTCGAATAATGCAATTTCGCTTTAAAGGAGAATAACATGGAAATGGTGCTTGCAGCAAAATATATTGGCGCTGGTCTTGCTTGCTTTGGTATGGCTGGAACAGCTTTAGGACTTGGTAATATTTTTGGTAGCTATCTTTCTGGTGCATTACGAAATCCATCAGCAGCAGATAGTCAGTTTGGACGTCTCGTCTTTGGTTTTGCTGTTACAGAAGCTTTGGGAATTTTTTCATTGCTCATTGCTTTATTACTTCTTTTTGGGGTTTAATCATCATCAAAAGGGTATATCTGTTCTTGCATGAGGAAAGATTTACCCTTTTAGGCTCTTAACCAGAGAGATGCCAGAGAGATGTTTGTCAGTTATCATCGGTTATAGAGGGCTTTAATAAGCTATTTAAAGGATGAAAGAAGATGTTTGTTTCAAGCGCTTATGCACAGAACACTGAAACGTCGATAGAACATATTAAAAAGGTGGCAGAGCATGCAAATCGTGTGTTTCCGCCTTTTGATTTTGTGCATTTTGGTTCGCATTTTTTCTGGTTGGCAATTTCTTTCGGACTGTTTTATCTTTTTATCTCCCGTGTAATTGTACCACGTATTGGCGGTGTTATTGAAACACGGCGAGATCGAATCGCATCTGATTTAGATCAGGCAATGCGCATGAAGCAAGAAGCAGACATTGTTGTTGAAACTTATGAGCGGAAATTAGCAGAAGCGCGTTTGAACGCGCAGGCTATAGCGCAGGTAGCTAGTGAAGAATTAAAAGAAAAGGCAGAGCTTGAACGGAAAGAAATTGAAGAGAGTTTAGAGAAAAAACTCGCAGATGCTGAAAAACAGATAGCAAAAATTCGGGATAAAGCCATGCAAAATGTTGGTTCTATCGCTGAAGAAGTAGCTCTTGAAATTGTGAAAAAATTGATTGACGTTGATATCAACAAAGAGGCTGTTCGTTCAGTTGTTAAAACTGCGGATTATTGAGGAAGAAAAAGATGACTGATACTTTTTGGGCATTTGTTGGGTTAGTTCTTTTTTTGGCTCTTTTAGTCTATTTCCAAATTCCACAGAGGGTTATACACCATCTTGATGCGCGCGCGAAACGTATCAAAGATGAACTGGATGAGGCTCTGCGTCTTCGTGAAGAGGCACAGGAAATATTGGCTGAATATCAACGCAAACATGCAGAAGCAGAAAAAGATGCGCAAGAAATTATTGCAGCAGCAAAGCATGAAGTTGAATCTGTTATTGCTGAAGCCCGTGCAAAAGCAGAAGAATATGTAAAAAACCGCAATAAATTGGCAGAACAAAAAATTTCCCAAGCAGAAGCCGATGCTATGCGCATGGTTTCTTCATCGGCTATTGATTTGGCAATTTCTACAGCACGTACCCTTATTACAAGAGAAATAGATGCTAACAAGGTAGATGAACTTATTAAAGAGTCTCTTGAGAAAGAATCATTTATCAAAATGAAAACATATCTTAATTAATGATATTTGAGAGATAAAGAACAGTCTCTTTGGTTGCATAATTTTCTCAATATTAATTAGTATCAATATTAATTAATAAAAGTCATAAAAAAGAAAAATTTATCTTCATTGTTTTTATCAGTTAATAGGCTCTTTGATTTTAAATGACAAGTTTTGAGAAGTCTGCAACCGATTGTGTAACAATGTGAGTGCGTTTGAGAAGAGCAAGACGGTTAGCACGAACATCAGGTTTTTTATCATTCACCAATACTTTTTCAAAAAATATATCAATCAATTTTCCAAGTGGCGTTAGCACACTGAGGGCAAATGATAAATTTGTTGTATTGATGGGAGCAAGAACTTTTTTTTCTACTTCACAGATTGCATGATAGAGCTGTTTTTCTTCTTTCTCGACAAAAAGCTCAAAATTAATTTCATTCGCTATTTTTGTGCTTTTTTGAAATTCATTTTCAAGAATATTGGCAGTACGTTTTACAGAGGCTACAAAGTTCATTCCATCATGGGTGTTGATAAAAGCGATAAGCGATTCGACACGACGTGCAACCAATAAAAAATCATCAGAATCTTTATTTAAAACGGCTTCAAGGGCGTCGTAACGAGCGCCTTCCTCTTTTAGATAGATTTTCAAACGGTCATGAAAAAAGAATAACAGATCTGATAAAATATATTCTGTTTTTTCTGGAAGCAGATTCTGCAATTGTGGATTTTCTCTTTGAGAGATTTCATATTTATTTTTTTGTTGTAAGAAAAGATTCGTTGCTAACTGGAACAGTGGCATAAGATTGATTTTCCAATCTCGCGAAAGTACAAGCCTAATAATTCCCAATGCTGCTCGTCTTAACGCATAGGGATCTTTTGAGCCCGTTGGTTTTTCATTAATGAGCCAAAAGCCAACGAGCATGTCAATTTTGTCGGAGAGCATAACGGTTATAGCAAGTGGTTCTTGTGGAAGACGATCTGTTGGTCCTTGAGGTTTATAATGGTCTTCGATTGCTACAGCGACGTGAGGATCTTCCCCTTGAAGAAGGGCGTATTTTTGCCCCATAACACCTTGTAGTTCAGGAAATTCTCCGACAATTTCTGTTTGCAAATCAGCTTTTGCAAGGATGGCTGCACGTTTCGCTAAGAGAGGATCTGCTTGTATCAAAGGTGCAATTTTTTGTGCGAGTGTAGCGATGCGTTCTAC
>NZ_JBHIQG010000193.1:0-4934 GCF_042196425.1 Bartonella sp. AD328YNZD
GGTTTTTTCCACATGGACTCCCCCCCGCTTGTGACGTGCAAGCAAATGATTTTGATTGATTCAACATGGAATAGATTTGAAATGAGAAAATTTTACGATATTAGGGAGCTAATTCAACTTGAAGAACGCTAAATTATCATTATAAATCAATATATTGTTTCATTAGGAACATACATATCAAACGACAAATCCCTTTTCATTGACAACTTTAGTCAAAGCAATCCGTACAAAATAAGACACCGTAAGCCCTAGAGGGGCTAATATTTCATGGGCTTTTTTTAAATTCTTATCTATACATGCTCGCACAATATCTCTTGAATCCACCGCTATATTTATAAGTAACCCTCCTTTAGTTACTCTTTAATGAGAACCCAAATGAGCTACAATAAAAAGTTTCTAATGCATTAGGTTTCTTGACCGTATCACATCTTTTGACTTTGTACGCACAGATGCGTTGTTGATCTCTTGTATATGTCTTTGTTGCAAAAATTGAACAGCTGTTTGAAGCTCGTTCACTAGCTTTTTATCCTGAAGTTGTTCTTTAGGGAGAACTTTTGATGAATCAAACCCATAGTTATGAAGTACATCCCAAGACAACATTAAAGACAAAATCACGAAACGACATCGCTTTATCAGTATAAATTGCCAAACCCTTTTTTATCTAATCTCTGATCCTCCCTTATATGCAATGTATAAAGGATAGATTTTCGCCATTACACGAATCCCAAAACTCCTTCATCAACGACTGTTTTTCTTGGATAACCGTTTTGACTGACTGCTCTCACCAGCTTTTTCTTCTATACAACTCAAGAATTTTCATCCCTCTCTCAAGATCTCCCCTCCTCTAGCACACACAAGCCTCCAAGCTTTAGTCTTTATTCTTTTTCTTCCCCTCAACCATCATAAGAAGCCTCCCCTTTATTCAAAGGTCACCCGCTTGAAGTCTACTCAACGTTAGAAATATCCCCTTATATTCCAACAAATAATTCCCGTAGCAAACTTCCCTTCTATCTCTCAAAAGATTCCCTGATTACTTACCTCACAGCATTCAAGATTCCTCAAAGCACAGCACCCACGTGTGCATCATGTTGCGTAATAACATCCATCAACTCTGTTACGACCGCATCCAACACTTCTCGTGCATCGCCTTCAGCCATAAGGCGGATAACCGGTTCAGTTCCAGAAGCACGGATAACGAGGCGTGCTTCTTTTCCCAACTTTTTCTCTGCTTGATCAATAGCCGTTTTAACAGGATTTTTTTTCAGGACATTTTTATTTTTAACCGTTAAATTTTTTAAAATTTGCGGTACAGGTTCAAACCGTTTACACAATTGGCTCATAGGACTTTGGCTTTCTTTCATACAGGCTAAAACCTGCAAGGCAGCCACCAAGCCATCACCCGTTGTGCCAAAATCACTGAGCACAATATGCCCAGAAGCCTCACCACCAACATTATATCCCTTTTGGCGCATGGCATCGACAACATAACGGTCTCCAACTTTTGTCCTTACAAGGTGCAACCCTTTGCCGTTCAAGAAACGCTCTAGTCCAAGATTTGACATAATTGTTGTAACAACACCATTGCACCGTAATCGTCCCATTTTATGCCAATTTTCAGCAATTACAGCAATCAACTGATCTCCATCAACCGTTTGTGCTTTTTCATCAACAATGAGAACACGATCTCCATCTCCATCAAGAGCAATACCCACATCAGCACGTACTTCATGCACTTTTCGTTTTAAAGAACTTAAATCGGTTGACCCACATTTTTGATTAATATTGGTACCATTTGGCTCATCATGAATAGCAAAAACCTCAGCCCCCAATTCCCATAAAGCACGAGGAGCCGCTTTATAAGCCGCCCCATTGGCACAATCCACAACAATACGCACAGCATCCAAGCGAACATCGCGCGGCAGAGTTCGTTTGGCATATTCAATATAACGATAAATATCCCCTTCAACCCGTTTTGCATAACCAATTTCGGCAGAACTTGCTAAAGATTTTGAAAGATCTGTATCGATTAATTGTTCAATTTTCGCTTCCATATCATCTGAAAGCTTAAAACCATCAGGACCAAAAAGTTTAATTCCATTATCATAGAAGGGATTATGAGAAGCAGAAATCATCACCCCAAGATCCGCGCGCAAAGAGCGGCAAAGCATTGCAACAGCAGGTGTTGGCACTGGACCCAATAAAAAAGCTTCCATCCCCGCAGCAGTCAATCCTGAAACCAAAGCGTTTTCCAACATATAGCCCGATAATCGTGTATCCTTTCCAATCACCACACGACGTGATTGATGTTGTGAGCGGAATAAAACCCCTACCGCCATCCCTACCTTCATAGCAAAATCGGGTGTCATCGGAAATGAATTGGCTTTCCCCCGAATTCCATCTGTACCAAAATATTTTTGTACCATACCTCTTTCCTTTAATATCTACTTTTTCCCTTTGACTTTTTTAAACCCCTAAAAGCCCCCTTGGTACAATAGTCCTCCTCTCCCCGTATAAAATCAGATCATTGATCTTAAACCTTCATGCATTTAGACAATCAAGCCCCCTATTCACCATCTACACATCTAAACCACTCTCAAACAATTATGTTACACCCTCACACATAAAAGAAATATTATCTCCTCAAAATGCTCTACACATCCCTTTAACACAACCAACGGATAATCTCACACACTTGCTAAATCCGTAAAGAAACTCAGCACCAAACCTCATACCCTACCAAATCAGCAAGAAAATCTATCACCTAACCTTACAACCCCTACCACATTAGAAAAGCAACAGTACACCTCGCCTTGTAGCATGCTAAAGCCGTCATCATACAACGGCTTTGCTTAATTTTTTTGCTTCCATATTTTTGCAAATATTGCAAGAAAGGCGCAAACAAAGCTTGCGCCTTTCTCAAAAAATTTAGAAGTTTTCCTAAAACATCGTCACTCAAGCGTTCTTAAAAGGCTCCTATTTTCCTTTATCATGTCCCACCGTATTTGACTTTTTTTCTGCACTGCTTTTACTTTTAGAGCGGTTGACTGATTTTGTGGTACCTTTTGTGCTTTGCGCTTTTTTCTCAGTCTCATCCGATTGCACTTTTTTAGACTGAAGCTCCTTAGGTTCAACATCACTGGATTTTGCTGTTTTCTTCCCTACAGCTCCCTCTGCCTTACCCTCTTCTAGTTTATCAGTCTCTACCTTATGAGTTGCTATTTTAGGCGCTGTTTCAGCGTCTTTTTCCTCTGCGCCTGCTGTCTCTACCCTCACTGTTCCAGTTTTCGGAACAGAGGATCCCCGTGGTGCAGCATTCTCATCTTTCTGTGTGCGTGAAGGAGGCTTTCCTGCAATAACTTCGTTAATTTCAGCTCCCGTTAAAGTCTCATATTCCAACAAACCTTGTGCCAAAGCAAACCATTCTTTTCTTTTTGTTTTCAAAATTTCTGTAGCATTTTTATAGGCATCATCAATAAGCTTACGCACTTCCATATCAATCATGCGCGCTGTTTCTTCAGAAACGTTTTGTGTTCGCGCAACAGAATGACCCAAAAAGACTTCATCTTGGTTATCTCCATAAGCAACATTCCCAAGCAGATCAGAAAATCCCCATCGTGTGATCATTGCGCGCGCTAATTTGGTTGCTTGTTCAATATCAGAAGAAGCACCGGAGGTGATATTTTCCTTTCCAAATTTCAATTCTTCAGCCACACGTCCACCCATCATAATGGCCAGACGAGAAATCATCCAACGATAACTCATGGAATAGCGATCACCTTCAGGCAATTGCATCACCATTCCCAAGGCCCTTCCCCTTGGGACAATTGTTGCTTTGTGGACAGGATCAGCAACTGGCACATTAAGAGCCACAATAGCATGTCCTGCTTCGTGATAGGCAGTGAGTTCTTTTTCTTCTTGTGTCATAGCGGTTGAACGACGCTCAGCCCCCATCATCACCTTATCTTTCGCATCTTCGAATTCTTGCATTGTCACGACTCTTTTATTACGGCTTGCAGCCATAAGAGCAGCTTCATTGACCAGATTCATCAGATCCGCACCGGAAAATCCTGGTGTACCTCTTGCCAAAATCTTCAGATCAACGTTGGGCGCTAAAGGCACATTGCGCACATGCACTTTCAAGATTTGTTCACGCCCAGAAACATCAGGGTTTGGCACAACAACTTGCCGATCAAAACGCCCTGGTCTCAATAAAGCGGGATCAAGAACATCGGGACGGTTTGTTGCAGCAATAAGAATAATACTTTCATTGGGCTCAAACCCATCCATTTCAACAAGCAACTGATTTAAGGTTTGCTCGCGTTCATCGTTTCCCCCTCCTAGTCCAGCACCCCGATGGCGCCCAACAGCATCAATTTCATCGATAAAGATAATACAAGGGGCATTTTTTTTAGCCTGTTCGAACATATCACGCACACGGCTCGCCCCAACACCTACAAACATTTCAACAAAATCAGACCCTGAAATGGTGAAGAATGGCACATTGGCTTCACCAGCCACAGAGCGTGCGAGCAAAGTTTTACCGGTTCCTGGAGGACCAACAAGCAAAACACCGCGTGGAATACGGCCTCCTAAACGTTGAAATTTTTGTGGTTCGCGTAAAAATTCAACAATTTCTTGAAGATCTTGCTTTGCTTCTTCAACACCGGCAACATCTTTAAAAGTAACACGTCCTTGCGCTTCATTAAGCAATCTTGCTTTTGACTTCCCAAACCCCATTGCACCACGTGATCCATTTTGCATTTGCCGCATAAAAAAGACCCACGCCCCCACGATAATAATAACAGGCAATAAGGAAAAGAGGAGATTGAGGAAAATACTATTTCCAGAGCTTTCAGGAATAGCTTTAACATTGACGTTTTTGCTTTCCAATTTTTGTATCAAACCTGGATCTCGTGGAGCATAGGTTGAAATAG
>NZ_JBHIQG010000194.1:0-1951 GCF_042196425.1 Bartonella sp. AD328YNZD
TGATAACGCCTCTTTTGAGGGGTGGTGATAATTATATGAAGTGATCAGTAGTCCTTCCCTGGATAAGAAGCTGGATTGTTTACGGACCAGTGTTTATCGAGCGGTGTGGGGTGGTGAATCTTTCGTTGGCTGTTTTCTGTGAATGTGTAAAAGCGTAAAAATGTGAATCTGTAAAAGTGAAGTGGAGGATTTATGGATTTATGCATTGTGCGTGTTTTGGGGTTACGTTGGGCTTTTGTCTGGCATGGATGGGGTGAAATAAATGGGGGGGTGAAGAGACTGTGAATTGAGGAGGGAAGCTGGAATGAAGAGTGCTGTAAGTTGTAAGTGTGTGACGGGAAAGAAAAAGGGGGGCGTGGAATGGAGAGAGTGCCTATGGACAAAGGGAGGGCGTGGATAAGAGGCGGGGTGGTGTAAAGGATGCGGTAAAGGATGGTGTGAGGGTGATAGAAGAGGGAGGTGAGGAGATAGAGAGGAAAGGGTGTGGGGGTTTGAGAGAAGGTGAAGGTGAAGAAAATGCCCTGAAAGTATGGTGATGAGGTGAGCTAAAGGGGACGATGGGATGAGAGCAGGGCTCGAAAAAATAACTGGGAAAGGGAGCCGTGGTGGGGAAATGAAAAAAACTTCCTCACCCCCATTTATTTTTAAAGGGGAGTGAGGGGCTTATCAAGAAGAAAAAAGTTAGTTTTTTTTCATAATTTTCCAAGTTTTTCCATCAGACATATACATAATCTTTTGGCCTGTGGTTATCTTTTGTGTGCCGTGAGTGGTGTGAAGCGTAGAACTAGAAGCCGCTAGATGATCTATAAAGATTGATTTCCACTTAAATGAAGCAGGAGATGGAAAAGAGATATTGGGTGCCCAAGAACGATCTTTTGAACGAATAACGACAAGCTCTCTTTGTTTCAAGATGTTAGAAATTGTTTCTGCAGACAGATCTTTCCCATTGGAAATGGGGACTTCTGGTTTAGCTGTAGGCGAGGCTAAACCTCCAAAGTCGCTTATACTTGTCATACAAAAAGTGAACGTACATGATGTTTGGATGAGGTCAGAATCTCGACACTTTCCTTGATTAGAAACTTTCAGAGTCCCTTCGTATAGCTTGTTTTGTTTTAAGCCATTAGGATCAAAAAAAATCGAACTTTGCGGACTTAAATCATAACAGGAGGAAAGATGTCTCTTCCAACGAGAATGGTCTTCAACAAAACTTGAAGATTTACGGAGTTTGCCAAATGTATTTGGTACTTCTATGGTCCCAATATTCACTTTTTTACCCGTTGTAAAATCGACTACTTTCGCTGTAACTAGATTCTCATTTTTTTCAACATATAATCGATATCTGCGTCCCATTTCCCATGGAAACTTGATTTCACATCGTACTCCTGAACCTTCCTGAGTAAAATGCTTACATGTATTACCCTTCCATCCCGTTGCATTCCAGATAGAAAAATGAATGGTACGGCCGCTCCTGTTGAAAAAACCAATTTGTCCACTTTTCCCGTTTTGGAATTCAAATTTATTTCCCCAGAAATAGATGGAGTTAGGCCCACCATCGTAGTTTACTTGCTGGGTGAAAACAAATAGATCAAATAATGCATTCTCAGGCCATTCATGCTCTATTGTAATAACTTTGCCGGCAAAGATGGCATAGCTTGGTTTACTTATCAGAAGGAATAAAAGTATTAAAATAACCTTTTTTACAGTATGGTACATACTCAAATCCTCTATCTTAATAAAAAGAATGTAAGTTTATAAGTATTAAAACATATATTCAATGATTTGTTAAGTAAAAATATAGAAATACTTTAATGTTTACTCTAAACTATATACTGTAAAGACTGCTTTGTTTGAAATGTTTTTGCATGCTCCTTTTTTGCTGTTCAAATTTAAGTTTTAATGGTGGAGTTTGTGGGTGAGAGTTTAAAAAGGGGAGTGATGATGTGGGGTATAA
>NZ_JBHIQG010000194.1:2051-4827 GCF_042196425.1 Bartonella sp. AD328YNZD
TGCTGTTCAAATTTAAGTTTTAATGGTGGAGTTTGTGGGTGAGAGTTTAAAAAGGGGAGTGATGATGTGGGGTATAAGAAAAGTTGCGGTTTTTATTTAAAATGATAGCGTATTTTTTTTCTCCCTCTTGCTATGAGGCTTGTAGAAACCCATATTCTTTTTAGCACTACGGTTCTTCTTCATGCTGCTTTTTCCGCGGTGTTTTTTAGAGGCTGGATAATCCTTTCTGGATGTTTCTTTTGTGGAATATTGGAGAGGTTAAAGTGTGGTGATGGCTTGAGGTTTAAGGAAAAAAAATGAACTTGGAAAAATATAGCGAACGCGTACAGGGTTTTTTACAATCAGCACAAAATAGCGCTCTTGCTTCTGATCATCAGCAGTTTATGCCGGAGCATTTCCTGAAAGTGTTGTTAGACGATTCTCAAGGATTGGCTGCATCGCTTATCCAAAACGCTGGTGGTGATCTTACTCTTATTCAAAAGGCGCTAAAAGAAGCACTTGATGCTTTGCCTAAAGTGCAAGGGGGAAATGGACAGCTCTATCTTTCACAGCCATTGGCAAAAGTTTTCGCGCTGGCTGAGGATATTGCGAAAAAAGCCGGTGATCAGTTTGTGACCGTGGAGCGCATGTTGCAAGCGCTGATCATGGAAAAGACCGCAAAAACAGCCGATATTTTAACAAGTGGAGGATTGACCCCGCAAGCGCTTAATCGGGCAATTAATGCGCTGCGGAAAGGAAAAACAGCAACAAGCCCCCATGCCGAAGGACAATATGATGCCTTGCAAAAATATGCCCGGGATCTCACAAAAGATGCACGCGAAGGAAAACTCGACCCTGTTATTGGACGAGAAGAAGAAATTCGACGCACTATTCAGGTGCTCTCACGGCGGACGAAAAATAATCCCGTGTTGATTGGTGAGCCTGGGGTGGGGAAAACAGCTATTGTGGAAGGGTTAGCTCTGCGCATTATCAATGGCGATGTCCCTGAAACTTTGCGGGATAAACAACTCTATGCGCTCGATATGGGAGCGCTTATCGCTGGTGCAAAATATCGTGGAGAATTCGAAGAACGTCTCAAAGCAGTGCTGGCAGAGGTGCAAGCCGAAAATGGACAAATTATCCTCTTTATTGATGAATTGCACAATCTTGTTGGAGCAGGAAAATCTGATGGTCCTATGGATGCGTCTAACTTGTTAAAGCCTGCTCTTGCACGCGGAGAACTCCATTGTGTGGGTGCTACTACGCTCGATGAATATCGAAAATATGTCGAAAAAGATGCTGCTTTGGCACGCCGCTTCCAGCCTGTCTTTGTACCTGAACCCTCTTTGGAAGATACTATTTCTATCTTGCGCGGTATTAAGGAAAAATATGAACAACATCACAAAGTGCGCTTGGCTGATAGTGCTTTAATTGCGGCCGCGCGTTTGTCTAACCGCTATATTACGGATCGCTTCTTGCCGGATAAAGCTATTGATCTTATCGATGAAGCGGCGGCACGTTTGCGTATGCAGGTCGATTCAAAGCCGGAAGAACTCGATGCTGTTGATCGGCGTATTTTACAGTTGAAGATCGAACGGGAAGCTTTGAAAACAGATGTCGAGCCAACAGCAAAAGAACGGTTGAAAAATGTGCAGGAGGAACTGAAAACATTGGAACAACAGTCCGCTGAGATGACAAGTGCTTGGCAGGCTGAGAAACAAAAATTAGGGCATGCTGCTGATTTGAAAAAACAACTCGAAGAAGCCCGTAATGCTTTGGCTATTGCACAGCGTGATGGACAATTCCAACGCGCTGGAGAGCTCGCTTATAGTGTCATTCCTGAACTCGAAAAACAATTGAGTATCGCGGAAAATGATGACCAACAAAATCATCTCGTTGAAGAAACGGTGACGGCTGAACATGTGGCGCGGATTGTTTCGCGCTGGACCGGTATTCCTGTTGATCGAATGCTGGAGGCAGAACGGGAGGCGCTGTTGCGGATGGAAGATGAAATTAGCAAACGTGTGATTGGGCAGGGAGAGGCTGTTCAAGCTGTTTCTCGTGCTGTACGGCGTGCGCGTGCGGGGCTGCAAGATCCTAACCGTCCGCTGGGGTCTTTCATGTTCTTGGGACCTACGGGGGTGGGAAAAACCGAGTTAACCAAAGCTCTGGCCGCTTTTCTCTTTCAAGACCCAAATGCCATGTTGCGTATTGATATGTCGGAATATATGGAAAAGCATGCTGGGGCGCGGCTGATTGGGGCACCTCCTGGATATGTTGGATATGAAGAAGGGGGCGTGCTGACGGAGGCTGTACGTAGAAGACCTTACCAGGTCATTCTGTTTGACGAAATTGAAAAAGCACACCCTGATATTTTTAATCTCTTGTTGCAAGTGTTGGATGAGGGACGCTTGACGGATAGTCAAGGACGTACCGTTGACTTTCGAAATACCTTGCTGATTATGACTTCTAATCTTGGTGCTGAGTTTTTAACTGCTTTGCCTGAAGGGCAAGCAACAGATCAGGCAAAAAATGATGTTATGAATGTCGTCAAAGCCGCTTTCCGTCCTGAATTTTTAAACCGTATTGATGAGATTATTCTCTTTCAAAGGCTGCAACGTCACGATATGGAGGCTATCGTTGATATTCAGATAGAACATTTGCAAAATCTACTCAATGAACGCAAAATAACTTTGCAAATCGAGCCAGAGGTGAGAAAATTTCTTGCCGATAAGGGCTATGATCCGCTCTATGGTGCTCGTCCGCTTAAACGGATTATTCAAAAAGAAATTCAAGA
>NZ_JBHIQG010000195.1:0-4792 GCF_042196425.1 Bartonella sp. AD328YNZD
TTTTCACTTAATTCTAGTGTTTTTGCAACATTATTTAGAAAGTTTGACATATGATCAATGTATTTAAAAAGCGTACAAGTCTGTATGCACTGACAACAAGTGCTTTCTTCTTTTTACAAGGTGTAGATGTTTCTATGGAGGTGATGGGTAATCGGTTGCCATTACCGAACTTCGGAGCATCTTTATCATACGCAAATGCAATTACACCTAATCCAGAAACTCCACCTTCTGAGGATAGATCTAATGACGTTTTATCTGGAGAATTGCAAATTCAGGGGAAAAAGGCAATCGGTTCTAATGATGGGGCTGATAAGGAACCTGTACGGGTGTATTCACCTATTACTAGCTGTCATTCTACTAAATTTAATGGTACTATTACTCTTGGTAATCTAATGAATAGTGTAGAAATTGTTCCAGGAGCTATTCCAGGTGCTGTTGCAGGTGCTATTCCAGGTGCTGTTGCAGGTGCTGTTGCAGGTCGTCCTTCGCATATTGCTGTTCCTAATAGTTTTGACGCTGCTATTCCGGGTGGTATTTGGGGGGCTGAAAACGGTGCTGGAGTTCATTCACAAAGAGCATCTGGTACTTTACTCCCTGCTGTCCCAGGTGGGGTGGGTGTTCAATCTGGGAGACAGGCTCGAAATGCAAGAGATGCGAGTATGGGGGTAAGAGGGCTACAGGGTAGTAAAATCCTTGGTTCAGACAGTTTTAATGATGCTATATATGGAGCTATTTCTTGCAGCAATGCTGGAAACTATAAGGTGCAAGGGAAAAATATTATAGCAAAAGACGGTGAGAGTGCTGTACACTTGAAGGGTAATACAGGGGAATCTCCAGAAAAAACTCATCTTCGTTTAGACGCTGTATCTATTATGCATGTAAAGGGCGAAAATGGTTTTTACAGTTTTGAAAATATAGCGGATATTACGGGATTAGTTCAAGGTGTCTCTAATGGTAATCCTCAAAATCAAAAGAAGGATGCTAGTAAAGCTCTTAAGCTCTCTGATGTTGCTGTGCTGGTAGAAAATGGAAGTGTTAATTTAATTAATTCAAATATTAAGGGTTTTTTTACTGGACTTGAAGCTAAAGATTCTGGAAGTATTACTATGAAAGGGGGGAGCATCAAGGGTGCACATATAGCTGCTTTGACTAAAAAGGGTGGGGCAATTTCTTTAGATGGAGTAAAGGTTGATGTTCTTGGGATTGGTCTTTGGAGTTCTGGAAACTCAGTTATCGTAATGAATTCTGGAGAGATGACTATAATAGAGGGTGGAATAGGCGTTATATCGGAAACAGGGGGAACTGTTGTATTAGATGAAACGACGGTCAGAGTTTCTGGGATAAAAGGTAGCAATGGTTTAAGCGAATATAGTGCTGGTTTATTATCGTCTGGGGGTGGTATTTCTTTCCAAAATGGAAAGCTTGAGGGCTCCAAAGCCTTTGCGTTGTTGATAAATAATGAGTTTGGAATGGATGCTTTTAATAATGAGTGGTCTGGCGGTTTTGATGAAGGAGAAGATAATGAAGATAATGAAGATGATGATGATGATGATGCAGAAGATAATAGTGGAACAATGAGATTGGGTGAAAAGATAATAAGTACGTTTCATGCTAACGGTTCTGCTATTGGACAGGTTGTTTCTGTTATAAAGAATTCTTTAAAGGAAAATTCATCTTCTATAGGTAATGGTGTATCTCCTAAATTTACCCATCTAATGATTTCTGATATTCAAAATTCAACGATTAAACTAGGAGGCGAGTCTTACGGTATATATTTTGATGGGGAGAGTGATGATAAATCAAAAGAATATCGAGCAACAATAAACAAAGATAGATTGCATGCTGTTCTTTTGAAAGGTACACGTCTTAAAGTTCCTGAGGGCGTGGCCATTTATAGTGATAGTTTAGAGGGAAGCGTTGTTATAAAAGACGAATCAACTCTTTCTGGTGGTTTACTATTGAACGCTGAAGAGGATTCCAACCTGTTTGTTTTTGTTCAAGATTCTTTAATTAAGGGAGGTGCTCGTATTGATAAAAGTTCCCATGCTAAGCTTTTTTTATCTCACGGATCGGAGTGGTATGTAACAAAGGATCTATATAGTCGTGATTTGAGAAGTTCAGATAACATTTGTGTGGATTCATGTATTTCATCTATGAAACTTGCTAATAGTAATATTAGATTTTTCACTTCTTTAAAAAATGGAAATGCTGAGGATGTTGAATATCGAACCCTTCTCATTGGAGATAGAAATAAAAAGGGAAATGGTGTCGTTTACACAGCTTCTGGGACTTCTAAAATTTACTTCAATGTAAATTTAGCGCCGATTGGTACGAAAAACTCTCAAATATCTGATAGGCTTATAATTAATGGTGATGTTGGCGGAGAAAATGGAACTATAGTGCATGTGAATGATACTTCAGGTGGGAAGGGGAATACGGATTCAGATCAAAAGTATAGTGTTTCGCTTATTCAAGTTTATGGGCAGGCAGAACAGAATTCTTTCAAGCTAGAAGGTTCTTATGTAACACTGGGTACGCCTTATAAATATATTCTTCGTGCTGAGAAAACAAAAAATGACCCTTTCATTTCTAGTTTGGTAGGATTGGGGAACGAATTTTGGAATTTTTCTTTAGAAAGTGAGAATGTTGTTTCTTCTGGTGGAGAAAATACAGAAAGCTCTTCATCGTCTGGGCAGGGACGTTTATTGCTGAGATCTGATACAGATGATTCTAGTATGGATTCGCAAACAGAAGGTACATTATTGGGAACAACAGCTGGATATGATAAAACTCCGAATATTTCTCTTCCTAATAATTCAAGTAAGGGTGATATAATAGAAGATGATGATGAAGAGAATGGAATATACTCAGGATCTTTAGTCACTACTTTACTGAACTCTTTTGGAAGGTCTGATACAGGTGATGACGATTCTATAATATCTACAGGTGGGATTTCTCTAATGCCTCTACCTGTTACTGTATCTAATAGCATTACACCTATAAATTCTGCTACTTCTGTGGATTTGAGGAAACCTTCTGGACCTGTTGGGCGTGTTCTTCTGCTTGATCGTTCTGGTAATGGAGGTGTTTCTTCTCAGTGTGGTAATGCGGAGCAAAATAGTGCGGGTATGTCGCAAGTTGCTTATTTGTGCAGTGATGGAAAACCATATACAATGGAAGGTCTTACACTGAAGGCAACGGATAAATCTCAACATTCTATGCATGCAAAGAAGCAGAATACGGTTATTACGTTAGAGAGTGTTACCATTAGTGGTGTGGATTCTTCTGATGATAAAAATAGTCTTGATCTTACTCCGTCAAATCCTGTGAGTGCTGTACTTGCAGAGGAAAAAGCAGAAATTGTTTTGAGTAAAAACTCAACGATTCAATCTTCTGTGATTGGGCTTGAAGCTAAAAGTGGCGGAAAGGTTAAGATGAATGATGGAACGGTCAATGCCCAGTATGTGGCTGCTTTTGCAGATTCTGAATCGTCTATTCAATTAAGTAATACGAAAATTAATATGACAGGAGATTTTGTTGCAGCTGCTTTGGCAAGTAAGGCTGGTGAGATAACCATGGATTCTGGAGATATTGCTATTGCAAGAGGCGTGGCAGTAAGGTCAGAATCTGGGGGCAGTATTAAGTTAGACAAAGTGAGAATTACTGCGAAAAAACAACAGGGTAAGTTAGATGCTGCAGATGACTTTGGACGTGCAGCTTTTCTGTTGACTGATAATGGTTCTGTTGATTTTAAGAACGGAAATGTTACTACTGACGCTCATGCTTTGTGGATTGTAAATGGTGGTGGGAACGAGGCGGATTCTCCTAGGAAAAAGAGAGCCTCTGACGTTCGTTCTGCTATGAATCACGCAAATATCGAGTCCTCTACTGTTAAAGTGGAAGGTGATGGGACTTATGGTATATACTTTGATGGAGTAACACAGAAAGACGGAAATAAACAAACTCGAGGTAAAGATTTAGCAACTGAGAAGGCAATTGTTAAACGGAGCGCTGTATCCACACAGGAGAAAACACCTATAGGCGTAACAGGGGCGATTTCATTGAAAAAAACTAAGTTTGAAGTTGCAAATGGTATAGCGATCTATGGTAATCATTCTGGTGGTCGTGTTTCATTAGAAAATAAAACAACTCTTGCGGGTGACTTCTTATTGAAAGCCGAGAATGATTCTAATATATTGGTTTCGGTTAATAATTCTATTGTTACAGGTGATGTTCGCGTTGATAAAAGTTCTTATGCAAAATTGGACTTGGTCAATAGTTCAGAGTGGATTCTAAAAAGAAGTTCACAGAGGAATTTGGGTGTTCTAGATTCAGGATGCGTGGATTCATGTATTTCTGCTGTGAGTCTTGTAAATAGTGTTATTGATTTTAGAGCTTCGAAAACTCAAGGACAATATCAGACTCTCCATATTGGAAATGGAACAGGCAGAGTTTATGAGGCGCAGGGGGATGCTTTAATTCATCTCAATGCCCGTTTAAATCCTCATGATCCAAGCGATCAACAAGTAACGGATAGAATTGTTATTCATGGCGATGTTTCTGGAAAAACAAAAATACATGTACGAGGTGATGCAGGCAATGTAGGAAATGGTCAGGAGAATGCTAAGATTGCCCACAGTGTTTCAATTATTCAGGTCTATGGTCAAGCAAAGAAAGATTCTTTCCAACTTGATGGCGATTATGTTGCACTCATCAACTCACCTTACAAATACACTCTCCGTGCTTATGCTCCAGAAGCGACTTCGAAACAGGAGCATGTTCAGCAGAAATT
>NZ_JBHIQG010000196.1:0-4777 GCF_042196425.1 Bartonella sp. AD328YNZD
CAAAAGAAATTTTATACGTATTGCTTGCTGCATCAAAAGTTGCTTTAGAAGAGACTACACGAAAATCTGCATAACCACGGTTATAATAAAAGCGACGTAAAGCTTCTTCATCAACAGCGAGGCGCTCTTCACTATAAACATCACCTCCCAACAACTTCGAAAAAATTCCTGAAGTTTTTGTTGAAATCACATCACGCAAACGGCGACTTCCAAAGACATTATTGCCCTTAAAAGTGATATCACCAATCTTTGTTTTTTTCCCTTCAACGACATTAAATACCACATTAACCCGCCCTTTTCCAAGGTTAATCGTTTGAACGTTAACAGTGATATTATTACGACCAAGAGTTTTATAAGCCTCACGAATTGTATTTATATCAGCAGAAAGCTTAGCAGAATTAAAAGGCTCATTTGGTTTTAAAGAAATAAACCGCTTAAGATCTGGGTCTTTAAAAGATTTATTTCCTTGAAACAATATTTGATTGACAACCTCATATTCTTTTACGAATACAACCAATTTATCACCCACCGGATTTATTTTAACATCATAAAATAAACCCAATTCGAAAAGGTTCTTCACAGCACTATCAACATCACCACTGGAAACACCTTGCCCAACCTTAATCCCCATATTGTCTCGAATCGCCTGAGAACTTACAAACTTATTCCCACGAACCTCAATAGAGCGGACTACAGACGCTTGTATTTCTCCGACCGCAGCAATTGACATAAAAACCGTTGCAGGGGCAATCATCCCCATCTTTAACACCAATACAGATGCTGCATTTAAAAACTTTGAATTCGTAGTCATTGGCTTTTTTACCTTACTCTCGTTCTTTGGACATGATGCCTTAAAAAGCTAACTGCCATAACAACCTTTTTACAGCGAGACTTTTCATTCCTTAATTACTCATTATAATGTACAACGCCACAACATTTTGTAGACATGGTAAACAACCTTCAATTTGTTTTTGCTATTATTACTTAATTTATAAAGCATTTTCCATAATTTAATTAGCTAAACCAACAAAAATAATCATTAAAAAAGACAAAGATCATAAAAAGGAGAAGAATGGAAAAACCTAAACGAAAAAAGATTCCCTGAATTTTAGCAGATATTTTCCTCCCAGTAATGACCTCAATGACATGCAATAAAAGATGCCCACCGTCAAGCGGTAGAATCGGAAAAAGGTTAATAAGCCCAACACTTATTGAAAGAAAAGCTGCCAAATTCAACAAAGAGATAAAACCTGTCTCGCTCACTTTCCAAGCAATTTTAACGGTTTTAGAAGGTCCACTTAGCCGACAATGATCCTCTTTGCCTCCTATTAAACGACTCATAAAAAGAACAGTTTGAGTGGCGATAAACACAGTACGGTCTGACGCTTTTCTTACAGCTGTTACAAAACCATAGCGAATATGTTTTATATAAGTTGGATCTAAATGTGCAGGATTATTTAAATCAACAGGAACACCTACACCTATCATAGCACTTCGTGTTCGATTACCAAATCCATCATCTCGCTCAACGACTTTTGGGGTAATCATCGTTGTAAAGACTCGCCCCATGCGTTCTATTTTAAACTCTATGGGTTCTCTTCCGTGAAAAGCTACATAATTCATCAAATCTTCAAAGCTTTCAACCCGTCGTCCATCCATTTCAACAAAACGATCACCTAATTCCAAACCGGATTGAAGAGCAGGGCTATCTTTTACCAAAGAACCAACAACGGGCTCAATGGCTACACGACCATAGATAAAGAAAAAAAATGTTAGAATAACAACAGTAAAAAGAGCATTGAAGAAAGGACCGGCAAAAACAGTTGCTGCTTTTTTCCAAGCATGCGCACTAGCAAATGAACCATCAACAATCAGAGATGATTGGGATGATTCCGTATCGATTTTTTCCTCATCCCCAACAAATTTTACATAACCTCCTAAGGGGATAAGTGCTAAACGCCACTTCGTGCCATGCTTATCTGTATAACTCGCTATTTCTGGTCCAAATCCAAGCGAAAAAATTAACGCCTTAATACCACACAACCGACCAATGAGATAGTGCCCAAATTCGTGCACAAAAATGATAATCATAATGATGAAAAGAATACTCAAACTTCTTAAAAGAAAATCACCCATAGTGACGATATGATTTAAAAGCTCCAAACTATCTTCTCCCAATTAGATCATACTAAAAAGATTAAAAGGCGCATCCATATCAGACATAAATGAACCAATTAAATAAAGAAGAAAAGCTGCCCCTACCAATCCATCTATACGATCCATAAAACCACCATGTCCAGGCAATAAAGAACTAGAATCTTTAACAGAAAACCGTCTTTTGAGCCATGATTGCCCTAAATCACTCAATTGTGAAACAATTGACAAAACAAGTGTAAGGAGTGGCACAAAAAAACTGGCTAAATTTATATCAAAAAATCCAAAAGCAACCCATATACCACCGAAAACTCCGACAAATGTACCACCAAGTGCTCCTGACCATGTTTTATTAGGAGAAAATTGTGGTGCTAATTTAGGGCCCCCTAATGCACGTCCGATAAAATAACCACCAATATCTGTTCCCCACACTATCGTAAATAAGAAAATAACAACTTGGAACCCCAACAGTTCATGATCCCGTAGAAAGCATAAAGCAACAACAGGAAAAGAGGCATATAAAAAACCACAAAAAACCCAACCACTCTTTTTTATAGATATAATAGCTAACACTGTAGCTAAAACGATTAAAACACAAAAAATCAATGAAGCAGATACACTCAACACTAAAAAAAAGCCAAAGATTAAATAAAAGATACTTGCTAATATTTTTTGTAAAATACACCATTTCTCTTTAGTAATACTCATCCACTCATAAAGAACAAAACCGCCAATACACCATACAAATAAAAAAAAGAAATTTCCTCCCAACCATGTTAGATACAACGCAATAATGCCAAAAACAAAAGCTGTCAGAATACGATAAACCAAATTAGACAAAACAACATCCAAACAATAAAAATAGAAAATACAAGCTCTAAAATTAACGCAAGAAAAACTCCCCTACGCAGTATTTTTATCTCATACTTGTATAATTTCTCTTATAATTTATCATAAATAATTCAGTCTACTAAGATAGCGCTTATGAAACTAATAATCAATGAAAACAGCTTCAAAAATCTCCGTCAAAATTATAAAATATTTTTTTAATATTTTCTCAAATATAAAATAAAAAAGCAGTTACCTCTGCCCCATACAAATTAACTAATATAGGTTTCGTATAAAAACACTTTTCTATCAACTATTCGTCATTAAAAAACGAATTACGCCACATAACATCTGCTTGATCAATTATACTCACATGTTTTATAATGAGAAATAAGAGAAAGGTTAGGCTTGTTTTTTTCATTATATTCTTTCCCCAACCTTCATCTTAGAATATTTGAATAATTTCTAATAATGCTTTCATTATGCATTTTAACAAAGACGTGTTCAACTAAAAAACCGCACCATGCTGTTAAATAGTGTCTCCCACCAAAGGGCATGATTTACCACGCAGACTAAAAAATTAAAACATCTGCCCTTTCAAATCAGTCTCTCCCATATCAAAATGATAGAATACCTTCCTGCATAACACCTTGCTACCACAGAGCACACCACGCCCTACAATTATCCCTAGAAACAATTTACAGGCTGGGAATATAACATCCTTTTTCTAGCGACAAAATCGTCTTAAACGTGCATAATTTCAGATTCTTTTACGGCTAAAATTTTATCAATATCAGCAATAGTTTCATCTGTGAGTTTTTGAACTTTCTCAGACAAACTATGGGCTTCATCTTGTCCAATTTCACCATCTTTTTCTAACTTTTTCAAATTGTCCAGACCATCCCGACGAACATGACGTGTAGCAACACGCGCTTGCTCTGCATAGTGATGCGCAATTTTTACAAGTTCTTTACGGCGCTCTTCATTCAACTCAGGCAAAGGAATACGTAAATTCGTACCATCAGTTATGGGATTTAAACCAAGACCAGAATCGCGAATAGCGCGCTCTACAGCTCCGACCATCGTTTTATCCCATACAGAAACAGAAAGCATCCGAGGTTCAGGAACAGAAATATTAGCAACTTGATTTATATGCACAACAGAACCATAAGATTCAACGGTCAACGGTTCTAATAAACTGGCCGATGCACGTCCAGTCCGCAAACCACCTAATTCATGTTTAAAAGCCGTAATAGCACCATCCATGCGACGTTTCAGATCATCCATAATTGATGTAACATTCATATTTCTGTCTCCTTCAATTGTTCTTTGAAGCTTACCCTTATTCCGATACTATTGTAAAGCGTCCTGTTCCATTCAAAACCTTAGCCAAACCGCCTTTTTCATGAATGGAGTACACAATAATCGGTACATTGTTCTCACGTGCTAAAGTGACCGCCGTTGAATCCATAACAGATAATCCCCATTGCAAAACTTCAACATGTGTTAATTGGTCAAAACGCTTAGCCGTAGGGTCTATTTTTGGATCTGCTGAATAAATACCATCAACTTGTGTTCCTTTAAGAAGGACATCCGCACCAATTTCTGCTGCACGTAAAGTGGCAGCAGAATCAGTGGTAAAAAATGGATTTCCTGTACCCCCTGCAAAAATAACAACTTTTCCCTGATTCATATAAGCTATTGCTTTACGTTGCGAGAAACTTTCACAAATTTGTGGCATAGCAATCGCAGAGAGTACAACCGTTTCAACGCCTAATTTTGTCAATGATGTTCG
>NZ_JBHIQG010000197.1:0-4762 GCF_042196425.1 Bartonella sp. AD328YNZD
CAAAAGAAATTTTATACGTATTGCTTGCTGCATCAAAAGTTGCTTTAGAAGAGACTACACGAAAATCTGCATAACCATGATTATAATAAAAGCGACGTAAAGCTTCTTCATCAACAGCGAGGCGCTCTTCACTGTAAACATCGCCTCCTAACAACTTGGAAAAAATTCCTGAAGATTTTGTCGAAATTACATCACGCAAACGGCGACTTCCAAAGACACTATTTCCCTTAAAAGCGATATCACTAATCTTTGTTTTTTTTCCTTCAACAACATTAAAGACCACATTCACACGCCCTTTTCCAAGATTAATGGTTTGAACGTTAACCGTGATATTATTACGACCAAGAGTTTTATAAGCTTCACGAATTGTATTTATATCAGCAGAAAGCTTAGCAGAGTTAAAAGGTTCATTTGGTTTCAAAGAAATAAACCGTTTAAGATCTGGGTCTTTAAAAGATTTATTTCCTTGGAACAATATTTGATTGACAACCTCATATTCTTTTACGAATACGACCAATTTATCACCTACTTGATTTATTTTAACATCATAAAATAAACCTAATTCGAAAAGGTTCTTCACAGCATTATCAACATCACCACTGGAAAATCCTTGTCCAGCCTTAATACCCATATTGTCCCGAATTGCCTGAGAACTTACAAACTTATTCCCACGAACCTCAATAGAACGGACTACAGACGCTTGCATTTCTCCAACCACAGCAATTGACATAAAAGCCGTTACTGGAACAATCATCCCCATCTTTAACACCAACACAGATGCTGCATTTAAAAACTTTGAATTCGTAGTCATTGGCTCTTTTACCTTACTCTTATTCCTTGGACACAACGCCTTAAAAAGCTAACTGCCACAACAACCTTTTTACAGCGAGACTTTGTCATCCCTTAATTACTCATTATAATGTACAACGCCACAACATTTTGCAGACATGGTAAACAACCTTCAATTTATTTTTGCTATTATTACCCAATTCATAAAGTATTTTCCATAATTTAATTAGCTAAACCAACAAAAATAATCATTTAAAAAGACAAAAATTATAAAAAAGAGAAGAATGGAGAAACCTAAACGAAAAACAATTCCCTGAATTTTAGTGGATATTGTCTTCCCAGTAATAACTTCAATGACATGAAATAAAAGATGCCCACCATCAAGTGGTAGAATCGGAAAAAGATTAATAAGCCCAACACTTATTGAAAGAAAAGCTGCCAAATTCAACAAAGAAATAAAACCTGCCTCGCTCACTTTCCAAGCAATTTTAACGGTTTTAGAAGGTCCACTTAGCCGACAACGATCCTCTTTTCCTTCTATTAAACGACTCATAAAAAGAACAGTTTGAGTAGCAATAAACGCAGTACGATTTGATGCTTCTCTTACAGCTGTTAAAAAACCATAGTGAATATGTTTTATATAAGTTGGATCTAAACGCGCAGGATTATTTGAATCAACAGGAACACCTACACCTATCATAGCACTTTGTGTCCGATTACCGAATCCATCATCTCGCTCAACTAGTTTCGGAGTAATGACCGTTGTAAACACGCGCCCCATGCGTTCTATCTTAAACTCTATAGGTTCTTTTCCGTGAAAAGTTACATAGTTCATCAAATCTTCAAAACTTTCAACCCGTCGACCATCCATTTCAACAAAACGGTCACCTAATTCCAAACCAGACTGAACAGCAGGGCTATCTTTTACTAAAGAACCAACAACCGGTTCAATGGCTACACGACCGTAAATAAAGAAAAAAAGTGTCAGAATAACAACAGTAAAAAGGACATTGAAAAAGGGACCAGCAAAAACAGTTGCTGCTTTTTTCCAAGCATGCACACTGGCAAATGAACCATCAACTATCGGAGATGATTGGGATGATACCGTATCAATTTTTTCCTCATCTCCAACAAACTTTACATAACCTCCTAAGGGAATAAGTGCTAAGCGCCACTTGGTGCCATGCTTATCTGTGTAACTCGCTATTTGTGGACCAAATCCAAGTGAAAAAACTAACGCCTTAATACCACACCACCGACCAATGAGATAATGCCCAAGTTCATGCACAAAAATGATAATCATAATGATAAAAAGAATACTCAAACTTCTTAAAAGAAAATCACCCATAGTGACGATATGATTTAAAAGTCCCAAAATATCTACTCCCAATTAAATCATACTAAAAAGATTAAAAGGCGCATTCATATCAGCTATAAACGCCCCAATTAAATAAAGAAGCAAAGCGGCCCCTACCAACCCATCCATACGATCCATAAAGCCACCATGTCCAGGCAATAAAGAACTAGAATCTTTAACAGAAAACCGCCTTTTGAGCCATGATTGTCCTAAATCACTCAATTGTGAAGCAATTGATAAAATAAGTGTAAGGAGTGGCACGAAAAAACTTGTTAAATTTATATCAAAAAATCCAAAAGCAACCCATATACCGCCGAAAACTCCGATAAATGTGCCACCAAACGCTCCTGACCATGTTTTATTAGGAGAAAATTGTGGTGCTAATTTAGCCCCCCCTAAGGCACGTCCGATAAAATACCCACCAATATCTGTCCCCCACACTATCGTAAATAAGAAAATAACAACTTGGAACCCCAACATCTCATGATCCCGTAAAAAGCATAAAGCAACAACAGGAAAAGAGGCATATAAAAAACCACAAAAAACCCACCCCCCCCCTTTTATAGATATAATAGCCAACACCGCAGCCAAAACGATTAAAACACAAAAATCTAATGAAGCAGATACACTCAACACTAAAAAAAAGCCGAAAAACAAATAAAAAATACTTGCTAATATCTTTTGTACAACACACCACTTCTCTTTAGTAATACTCATCCACTCATAGAGAATAAAACCGCCAATACACCATACAAACAAAAAAAAGATGGTTCCTCCCAACCACGTTAGATACAATGCAATAACGCCAAACACAAAAGCTGTCAGAACACGATAAACCAAATTAGACAAAACAACATCCACACAATAAAAATAGAAAATACAAGCTCTAAAATTGTAGTATTTTTATTTCACACTTGTACAAACTTCTCTTATAATTTACCATAAATAATTCAGTCTACCAAGATAGTGCTTATAAGACGAATAATCAATGAAAACAGCTTCAAAAATCCCCTCTTAAAATTAATCCTAAAATATGTTTTTAAATATTTTCTCAAACATAAAATGAAAAAGCGGCTATCTACGCCCTATATAAATTAACCAATAGAGGTTAAAAACACTCTTTTATCAACTGTTCGTCATCTAAAAGAAAATTATGCCACATAACATCTGCTTGATCGATTCTACTCGCATGTTTTATAATGGGAAATAAGAGAAAGGTTAGGCTTATTTTTTGTGTTATATTCTTTCCCCAACCCTCATCTTAGATATTTAAATAATTTCTAATAATGTTTTCATTATGCAGTTTAACAAAGACATGCTAACTAGGAGCCTTTACCATGCTGTTAAATAGTGTCTTCCAGCAAAGGGCATGATTTACCACGCAAACTAAAAAATTAAAACATCTTCCCTTTCAAATCAATCTCTCCCATATCAAGATGATAAAACGATAAAACACCTTCTTGTATTACACCTTGCTATCACAGAGCACACCACTCCTTACTATTATCCATAGAAACAATTTACAGGCGGGAGTATAACATCCTTTTTCTAGCGACAAAACCGTCTTAAACGTGCATAATTTCAGATTCTTTTACGGCTAAAATTTTATCAATATCAGCAATAGTTTCATCTGTGAGTTTTTGAACTTTCTCAGACAAACTATGGGCTTCATCTTGTCCAATTTCACCATCTTTTTCTAACTTTTTCAAATTGTCCAGACCATCCCGACGAACATGACGTGTAGCAACACGCGCTTGCTCTGCATAGTGATGCGCAATTTTTACAAGTTCTTTACGGCGCTCTTCATTCAACTCAGGCAAAGGAATACGTAAATTCGTACCATCAGTTATGGGATTTAAACCAAAACCGGAATCGCGAATAGCACGCTCTACAGCTCCTACCATCGTTTTATCCCATACAGAAACAGAAAGCATCCGAGGTTCGGGAACAGAAATATTAGCAACTTGATTTATGTGCACAACAGAACCATAAGCTTCAACAGTCAACGGCTCTAATAAACTGGCCGATGCTCGTCCAGTCCGCAAACCACCCAACTCATGTTTAAAAGCCGTAATAGCACCATCCATGCGACGTTTCAGATCATCCATAATTGATGTAACATCCATATTTCTGTCTCCTTCAATTGTCCTTTGAAGCTTACCCTTATTCCGATACTATTGTAAAGCGTCCTGTTCCATTCAAGACCTTAGCCAAACCACCTTTTTCATGAATGGAATACACAATAATCGGCACATTGTTCTCACGTGCTAAAGTGACCGCCGTTGAATCCATAACAGATAATCCCCATTGCAAAATTTCAACATGCGTTAATTGGTCAAAACGCTTAGCCGTAGGGTCTAACTTTGGATCTGCTGAATAAATACCATCAACTTGTGTTCCTTTAAGAAGAACGTCCGCACCAATTTCTGCTGCACGTAAAGTGGCAGCAGAATCAGTTGTAAAAAATGGATTTCCTGTACCGCCCGCAAAAATAACAACTTTTCCCTGATTCATATAAGCTATTGCTTTACGTTGCGAAAAACTTTCACAAATTTGTGGCATAGCAATCGCAGAGAGTACAACCGTTTCAACGCCTAATTTTGTCAATGATGTTCG
>NZ_JBHIQG010000198.1:0-1750 GCF_042196425.1 Bartonella sp. AD328YNZD
GATCTTGTAGAAAATGTGAAAAAAGAGATGTCTGAAACACTTAATTTGAATAATTCTACTATGCCTACAAATATGCCTATAAAATCAGAATCTTCAGAAAATAAAAAATAGCTTGATTGATATTATGACAACAATGGGCAATTTCTGATTTTTTTAATAGCGGCGGTTTTCCCGCCGTTTTAAATATTTTAATAAGAATAAACCCTTTAAGAATATTGCTTAAAATGCTTCTTCAAAAGAAAAAAGACTTTTATTTGATAATAAATGATCTTAGCCTATTGTTTGTAGATATATGAGAAGGATTAGTTCGTGGGTTCTTTTGATTTTGATTTATTTGTTATTGGAAGTGGTTCTGGTGGAGTGCGTGCAGCACGGCTTGCTGGAGGTCTTGGTAAGCGGGTAGCTATAGCAGAGGAATATCGTATAGGGGGCACTTGTGTTATTCGTGGTTGCGTTCCCAAAAAACTTTATGTTTATGCATCACAATATGTAAGAGAATTTAAGAAAAGTGTTGGTTTTGGGTGGGAATATGCGGATCCAATTTTTAGCTGGGAAAAGTTGGTTGCAGCTAAAAATAAAGAAATATCAAGGTTAGAAGGCCTGTATCGTAAGGGATTAGAAAATAACAATGTGCATATTTATGAAAGTCGTGCTACTTTTATAGATGATCACACATTAGAGCTTTCTGCCACGGGTGAGCGGGTAAGTGCAGAAAAAATTTTGATTGCAACAGGGGCAAAACTTGCACCAAATACGTCCATAGAAGGCGGTGAATTTTGCCTTACTTCTAATGAGATTTTTGACCTTAATCAACTCCCAAAATCAATAGTGATTGTTGGTGGAGGGTATATTGGTGTTGAATTTGCTAATATTTTTCATGAATTAGGTGTAAAAACAATACTCCTTCATCGCGGTGATTTAATCCTTCGTAATTTTGATCATGATTTGCGGCAATTGCTCAGCGATGCAATGATTGAAAAAGGGATTTCTATTCTCTATGGCATAACAATTTCTAAAGTACAGGCTGCCGAAAACTGTTATGATATTGTTTTATCAAATGGGCAAACGATCAGCACTGACCAAGTTCTGTTAGCTACGGGACGGATGCCCAATACTGCTGGTTTAGGACTTGAGAGAGTAGGTATAGAAGTTAATGAATTTGGTGCAGTTGTTGTTGATGAGAAAATGACAACAAATATCCCCCATATTTGGGCTGTTGGTGATGTAACAGGTCATATTCAATTAACACCCGTTGCGATTCATGATGCAATGTGTTTTGTTAAGACAGCATTTGAGAATATTCCCACAACACCTGATTATGATTTAATTACAACGGCAGTTTTTTCTCAACCAGAGATTGGAACGGTTGGTCTTTCAGAAGAGGAGGCGGTAAAGCGTTATAAGCGTCTTGAAATTTATCGTACAGTTTTTCGTCCTATGCGTAATATTCTTTCTGGTATTTCAGAGAAAATGCTTATGAAACTCATTGTTGATGGTGAAAGCCGTATTGTTGTGGGCGCTCATATTTTAGGGGAAAATGCTGGTGAAATGGCACAGCTTATAGGGATATCTCTCAAGGGTAAGCTAACGAAGGATATCTTTGATGAAACGATGGCAGTGCATCCAACGATGGCAGAAGAATTGGTAACGATGTATAAACCAAGTTATATATATGAAAATGGGAAGAAAATAGAAAGTTAAACAGCATATATTTTGGTGAAAAGTTTTTGATATGCCAAGCTGTAAGTTT
>NZ_JBHIQG010000198.1:1850-4701 GCF_042196425.1 Bartonella sp. AD328YNZD
TGTAAGTTTAGTCTTTAGAGAGAGTATAATGATAAAAGAATGGGTGCCTGACTCTTGGAGAGAAAGGCCAATTAAACAAGTTCCGACTTATCCGGATAAGTCTATGTTAGAAAATGTTGAACGAAAACTGAGAAGCTATCCTCCTTTAGTTTTTGCCGGTGAAGCACGTGATTTAAAAAATGAATTAGCAGCCGTTGCGAAAGGCCAAGCTTTTTTATTGCAAGGTGGTGATTGTGCCGAAAGCTTTGCAGAACATGAAGCTGATAATATTCGTGATTTTTTTCGTGTATTTTTGCAAATGGCGATTGTTTTAACCTTTGGTAGTTTTAAGCCTGTTGTTAAAATTGGTCGTATTGCTGGTCAATTTGCAAAGCCACGCTCTTCTGATATCGAAAGTAAAGAAGGGATTGATCTTCCTGCTTATCGGGGGGATATTATTAATGGCATTGAATTTAGAGCCGATTCTCGTATTCCGGATCCGCAACGGATGTCCATGGCTTATCGCCAATCTGCGGCAACACTTAATCTCTTGCGTGCTTTTTCACAAGGTGGCTATGCTGATTTAGAAAATGTTCACACATGGATGTTGAGTTTTGTTTCTAACAGTCCGCAGGGGGAACGTTATGAATTATTGGCAGAGCGTATTTCTGAAGCAATTGATTTTATGCGTTCTATAGGGATTACATCCAAAACGCATTCTTCATTGCGTGAAACATCTTTTTATACCAGTCATGAAGCACTTTTACTTGGTTATGAAGAGGCTTTGACGCGAATTGATTCAACTTCAGGAAATTGGTATGCAACATCTGGCCATATGTTATGGATTGGAGACCGTACACGTCAGATTGACCATGCTCACGTTGAATATTGTCGTGGTATCAAAAATCCTATAGGATTAAAGTGTGGCCCTTCCATTGAGCCTGATGAGCTTTTAAGATTAATTGATATTCTAAATCCTGAAAACGAGCCAGGTCGGCTTACCCTTATTACGCGCTTTGGTTATGATAAGGTTGAAAGTTATCTACCTAAACTCATCCGCGCCGTTGAACGCGAGAAGCGTGCGGTTATATGGTCATGTGATCCAATGCATGGCAATACAATTACTGTTAGTGGTTATAAAACGCGTCCCTTTGATTATGTTTTAAAAGAAGTCGAGAATTTTTTTGCTGTGCATCATGGAGAGGGAACTTATCCAGGAGGCATTCATATTGAGATGACAGGTCGTGATGTCACTGAATGCACCGGTGGGGCACATGCTATTTCTGTGGACGATTTGTCTGATCGTTATCATACGCAATGTGATCCACGATTAAATGCAGATCAATCGTTAGAATTGGCGTTTCTTGTTGCGGAACTCCTTAAAAAAAATCGTGCCACTGACCCGTTAGCAATTGCCACTGGTGGATAGCAAAAGTTTACCTAATATTTTAGATCATATGACAGAAGAGAATTTAAAAAAAAGCGATGTTTCTGATGATTAAAAATAAAGTTGTGGTTGCCAAACTGATGAAGTGATAAAAAGACTTATGAAAAATGATTTTCGGGTAGCAATTGCCCAATTAAATCCTATTGTCGGTGATATTGAGGGGAATTTTTCTCTAGCTGTTATGGCACATCAAAAGGCTAAAGAAGAGGGAGCTGACCTTGTTTTATTATCGGAGCTTTTTATAAGCGCTTATCCACCAGAAGATCTTGTTCTAAAATCTGCTTTTACAAAAACATGTGAAGAGGCTGTTGGAAATTTAGCAAAAATAACCGTAGGCGGACCAGGAATTGTCATTGGTCTTCCATTAAGGCGTAATGGCAATGTTTATAACGGTCTCATGCTTCTTGATGAAGGGCGAGTTATTGCTGAAAGCTTAAAGTTTGATTTACCTAATTATGCCGAATTTGATGAAAAGCGTTTGTTTTCTTCAGGTCCACGTCCTGAGCCTATTGTTTATCATGGAATCAAATTAGGAATAGTCATTTGTGAGGATCTATGGAATGATTTCTCTCTGAGTACAGAGCTTAAAGATAAAGGAGCGGAAATTATTCTCGTCCTTAACGGATCTCCCTACTATCGTAATAAAACTTTAAAACGTATAGATGTTGTTCATACGCAAGCTCTACGATCTGGGGTACCAATTATTTATGCTAATCAAGTTGGTGGTCAAGATGAGCTCGTTTTTGATGGCGGGTCTTTTGCCTTAAATGGGCAAGGCAAAAAAGTGTTTCAAATGAAACACTTTGAAAGGCAGATAGCTTTGAGCCATTGGCAACGAACAACGACGGGATGGAACTGTGTTTTAGGTCCTAATGAAAATCTTCTCAATGGATTAGCAGCCGATTATCAAGCTTGTGTTTTAGGCTTGAAAGATTACGTTAATAAAAACGGCTTTAAGGATGTTATTCTTGGTCTTTCAGGAGGAATTGATTCAGCCCTGTGTGCGGCAATGGCGGTGGATGCTCTTGGTGCTGAGAGGGTTCGCACCATTATGATGCCTTATCATTTCACTTCGCAAGAATCATTGAAAGATGCCAAAGAATGTGCTGATCTTTTAGGATGTCATTATGAAATCATACCGATTGCACAACCTGTTGAGGCTTTTTTAAAGACAATGGCACCTATTTTTTCAGGGTTACCCTCTGATGTAACAGAAGAAAATCTTCAAAGTCGCATACGCGGTACACTTTTGATGGCTCTTTCGAATAAATTCGGATCAATGGTGGTAACGACAGGCAATAAGTCAGAAATGGCTGTAGGATATGCAACACTATATGGGGATATGAATGGCGGATTTAATCCTCTTAAAGATATTTATAAAATGCAGGTTTACGCATTAGCTGAATGGCGCAATAAAAATCACTT
>NZ_JBHIQG010000199.1:0-4688 GCF_042196425.1 Bartonella sp. AD328YNZD
CCGGATTCAACAATTTCTGCTTCGGCAAAAGCAGGGTGCAATGTATAGGCCGCGTTGAGCAATTCCATCATTGATCTTACAGAGATTGCACCATCAAAGTCACTTTCAATCATCGTTGCGCCAATCATGAAAATATCATTCTGTCGTGGAACAACATAAAGTGGAAATCGTGGATGAAGAAGACGAATTGGGCGGGAAATTTTAATTTCTGTACTCCGCAAGAGTAGCATTTCACCACGTACACCCCGTATATTTTTATCTTTTCCTAAACGTCCTATTCCTGTCGCATCAATAACAATATCAAAATTTTTTTCAGCCTTCTCTACATCAACAAAACAGGCTCCATTGTTGAGAAGCTTTTCTTTTAAAGCCATAAGTGCTTTGCGAGGATCAATATGGGCTTCATTTTCATAAAAGAGTGCACAGTTAAAACGTTCCGCAAGATCTGGTTCAAGATGAGCTATTTCTGTATTATCTATGGTTTTGTGATTATGCGTACGCATAAAAAATCGTTCAAGCTCTCCTCTATCTCGTGTAGGTGCAACTACTAAAGTGCCTTTTTGTATGACAAGGTTGGGGAGCGTTTTACGCCACCATTGTATAGCTTGTACACCAAGATCTTCAACAATCTGTTCCGCATTTTCTCTTTCACAGTAAGGTGCGAGCATTCCTCCTGCATACCAACTAGCACTTCCTATAGGTGAATGAGGGGGGGCTGATACAGTAACAGAAGCACCTTTTTGCTGTAACATAAAGGCAACTGTTAAGCCGCCTACACCTGCACCTTTGATAAGAATGTTCTTCAACTGTTTACTTTCTTTTTTTGAGGAGGAACAATTTCCATATAAAGATCACCACTTTCTTGATATTTTTCAGCCATAGCAATCATACCTTCACCTTTTGTTTTTTTGAGTGCTGCAGCATCACGAATATCATGGGAAATACGCATAGAACAGAATTTTGGTCCACACATGGAACAAAAATGCACCAATTTATGGGCATCTTTAGGCATTGTCTCATCATGAAAGGCACAGGCTGTTTCTGGATCAAGAGAAAGGTTAAATTGATCATGCCATCTAAAATCAAATCGTGCACGCGAAAGAGCATTATCGCGCAATTGTGCTCTCGGCAAACCTTTGGCAAGGTCTGCGGCATGAGCAGCAATTTTATAAGTAATCACACCAGTTTTTACGTCATTCCTATCGGGGAGTCCTAGGTGTTCTTTAGGTGTTACATAACACAACATAGCAGTTCCAAACCATCCAATCATAGCGGCACCAATTGCTGATGTAATATGATCATAACCCGGAGCAATGTCCGTTGTAAGAGGTCCTAAAGTATAAAAAGGCGCCTCATGACAAAGATCTAATTGTTGCTCCATATTTTCTTTAATTTTGTGCATTGGGACATGCCCAGGGCCTTCAATCATAACTTGTACATCTTTTTTCCAAGCAACTTTTGTCAATTCTCCCAAGGTTTTAAGCTCTGCAAATTGGGCCTCGTCATTGGCATCGGCAATAGAGCCAGGACGCAATCCATCCCCCAATGAAAGAGAGATGTCATACGTGCGTGCAATATCACAAATTTCATCAAAATGTTCATAGAGAAAACTTTCTTTATGATGATGCAAACACCATTTTGCCATAATAGAACCACCTCGTGAAACAATACCTGTTACCCGATCAACGGTCAAAGGGATAAAAGGTAGTCTTAATCCTGCATGAATGGTAAAATAATCAACACCTTGTTCTGCTTGCTCAATAAGGGTATCACGAAAAATATCCCATGTTAAGTTTTCGGCAATACCCTGTACTTTTTCGAGTGCTTGATAAAGAGGAACTGTTCCGATGGGCACAGGAGAATTTCGGATAATCCATTCACGAATATTGTGAATATTTCGTCCTGTAGAAAGATCCATAACTGTATCTGCTCCCCAACGAATGGCCCAAACCATTTTATCAACTTCTTCTTCCATAGATGAAGTTACTGCTGAATTTCCAATATTGGCATTAATTTTAACACGAAAATTACGTCCAATAATCATAGGTTCGCACTCTGGATGATTAATGTTTTGTGGAATAATGGCGCGTCCACAAGCAATTTCATTGCGAACAAATTCCGCAGTATAAGTTTCAGGTATTGATCCAGAAAATGTTTCATTTGATGGTACATTTTGCCGCTCTTCTACTGCTAATCCTTCATTTTCTCGTATAGCCACATATTCCATTTCTTCGGTAATAATGCCTGCGCGTGCGTAAGCCATTTGTGTAATTGCTTTGCCATTTTTTGCTCGTAAAATAGAACGTTTTTGCTTAAAGGCTGGTGTAAGGTTTTTATCAGAAGTCAATCCATTATCTTCAGGTTTAACTAATCGTGCAGGATAAGTTTCAGTATCATCCCGTTTAGAGAGCCAAGGCAAGCTAATTGCTGGAAGGCCTTTTGTAATATCAATGATCATATCTTTATCTGTGTAGGGGCCAGAAGTATCGTAGACGTTTAAAGGTTTTTCACCACTGCCATCAGCCAGTGAAATTTCACGCAATGGTACGCGCACATCAGAAAAGAGAAGGCTCTGTTGATAAATTTTGCGTGAAGCGGGAAAGGGGTTACAACTAATTGATGGAGTATTTTTCTGCACAAACTTTTTCCTTATAGACACGGAGTTCAAAAATAGGTTGCGATGTTAATGGAGTTACGATGTTAATGGAGATGTATTCAAATTATCAATCACGAGCATTCGGATGAATAGGGGTAAGTATTGCTTTGTAGCAAAGAAAACCCAATACAGCTCAAGAAAAGTTATTTTGAAAAACTGATACAATATCTATTCTAATATTTGCATGCCTCCTCCCACTTGAAGTATTTTTGTTAATACGAATATGGTTGGCTTAAATATCTATATTGTCAATCATAAAAATATATTTTAAACGATTTTGGTGTGTTTTTAAGAGTGAAAATAAATATTATGAAGTGATAAACTATGATATTGAAGCTTTTATAAACCAGAATAAAGTTAAAAGCGGATTATCAGAGAAAAAGTAGATAGTTTATGGCTCTGATTGAGATTTTTTTCATATTAAAATAATAACTCAGAATACCATAAGATTCTCTCATCATATATCTTTTCATATAAAAACACTTCCTTGCATGTCATAAGTGGGAGCGTATGGGGCAAAACACTTGAAGAAAGGAAGCCAAATGTCATTTAATGAACATTCTAAGATGTGAGGCTGTCAAAAAGTGGAGGCCAACAAAATGTATGATGGATTCCACTTGTATCTTCAAAAGCTTAAAGCTGATGATCTATAATGGCTTGCTATTGTATCATTGACGTGCGCTGTCGTAAAATGAAAGGAGTATATTTTGAGCAATATTTCTTAAAAAGTGCGTAATATGCAATATCATTATATTTTGTTTGGGGTATTCTATTCTTCATGAGGGGGATGTTTCCATTAAGAATGCGATAAACAAAAGCGGGAAACAATACCTAATCTTTATTATTAAAAATAATATTGT
Organism: Bartonella sp. AD328YNZD; assembly: GCF_042196425.1. Classification (NCBI taxonomy): domain Bacteria; kingdom Pseudomonadati; phylum Pseudomonadota; class Alphaproteobacteria; order Hyphomicrobiales; family Bartonellaceae; genus Bartonella; species Bartonella sp. AD328YNZD. The sequence goes on from NZ_JBHIQG010000199.1 coordinate 3,517, forward strand.
CTTGAATTAAGAAGAACACCAATAATTGCAAGATGTTGTTTAGAATGATTTATTGCTCTTGCAAAAAACATATACATATAATAATATATAGAGGGAGATGTGCTAAGTGTGGGAGGGGAAAAGTTGGTTATGGGGCGTTTAAAAAACAAGGATATTGTTCATAAAGATTGGGGGAGGGGCTAGGTTATGCTTTTTAATTTTTTCCGGATCGGATACAACCTTCAAATTTTGTGAAGGTGTGTGATATTTGATATTTCAAGGTATTTTATTTCCAGTTTAATGAAAGTGTGGAGCAAGTGTCCATATTGAATATATTTTCTATGATACATTTAGATTGAATAAAAGCTTATTCAAAAAAACATTGGTGCTAATCTTGTGACACAATTTCAGAAATAAATTGAATAAAATAGAACAAAGTATCTGCGTGTGAATAAAAAGATAATGAAGCATGTAAAAAATTTGAAGCTAATTTTTAAAGTTTTAATACAAATGATAGCCAAAAGATAGAATTTCTTTGTTTAAAATATATGGTATAAAATATCGATGAGATAGATTTAAACTATTGAAAAAAATAAAAAAAGATAATGTTTAAGTCAGAAACTTTCTATGTGGATGATAAGTTATTACATTCAGTAATGGTTATATGAAATCCATAATAAGGAAAAATTTGAATAATATTTATAAATTTTGCAACAAGATGCAAGATTTAAAAAATAATTATATAACAACAGCAAAACAACAAAACAAGATATTAAGTAACATCAGATGAGGTGGTTACATTATACATTAGAAGAGAAAGTATTCATACTAATGTTATGAAAAGCGTCTGGTGAATTTAGGTTATAAAATTGGAAGGAGTGAAGAGAGATAAAATGCGTAAATAAGGATGGTGCAGTGGTTATGATGTATCAATCAACAGCGGCAGCACATTTTAGTGCACAGAACGAGAAGTTGTTAGAAAAACTATGAAAATAATGGGGGTTTAAAATGTCTAATATTTACGATTGGTCTCTAAAGGCTGATGAAAATGCTTATTCAGATAGTATCATTAATTGGGCAGAAGGACAGCCGCCTAGTTCTGTTAATGATAGTGCACGGGCGATGATGCAGCGCGTACGAGAATATCTTGCAGATAATGGTGGATCTATTGACTCAAGCTTTATGGTAAATGC
>NZ_JBHIQG010000200.1:0-1525 GCF_042196425.1 Bartonella sp. AD328YNZD
TATTATCATAGAATTTCTCATGAGAGAGAATAATTTAAAAAAATTGTATACTATCGTTTATTGGTTTCTAGCTTATAAAGTAGGGGGTATATCTGCTTATTTTTATAAAAGTGTTACTGTTTTTATGGGAAGAATATTTATAAAATGAGATTAGAAGGCGCATTTAAAGATAAAAATAAATATCAGTAACGTTCATTCATAGTGTTATAAAAGATTATGGATTAAGTTAAATAAAAAGCTTATTGAATTGTTATGACATCATATTTGTTAATATGTTACACGGTAATTTTTTGATATTTATCTTAGATGAAGAGTTTTATGAAATGAGTAAGATATATTTGGTTGTGAGTTGGTTTGCAGAGAAAGCATTATATTTTATGGTATAGGGGATAGATCAAGATTTTTTCCATAATTATTTGTGTTGATAGGGGCTTCAAGCTATTGTTGTGTTATGTGCCACCATAGTGATTTTGGGGTAGATACGTTAGAGATTGTTTTTCTGCTTTACGTTTTGTCGATCAACGTTGATGGATATTGTATAGAAAGTGAGACTGTTGCCGTGGAGAGAGAGATTATGCTTTTGCTTATAATATCAATGAAAAAAGCAACGGAATATTACGGCAAAGTATTTGTATAGGAGAGCTTATTTAGGGGATAACTTTTTAGCTCGTGAAGTTTGTAAAATAAAATGCTGTCTATAAAAAAATAATATTTTTATAAAGTAAAATAATAACACTTTTAATAATTATTATTTGCATATATAAGCATAAAATATAATTATATTTAATTAAATAATATTTAATACCTAAATAAAAAGTGTGACTTTCCTGATGAAACATAAATATACATTACCATTCATTATACTTATCGTATGTTTATCAACAGGAGGGCTGATTTCTACCGATATTTTTTTACCGGCACTGGGCGATATGCGTCAGTATTATCAAGTGACACAATCTCAAATTCAGAGTGCCGTGGCGATTTTTTTGTTTGCATTGGCACTTGGACAACTTATTTATGGACCGCTTAGTGATAATTTTGGGCGTAAAAAAACACTTCTATTGGGCTTATTCGTGTGGTTATTCACGACACTTGGTGTGATTTATACGGTTCATATTCACGCTTTTCTTGTGTTACGTTTCTTGCAAGGTCTGGGTGCTTGTGCGGGACTTGTCTTAAGTCGTGCAATTATCAATGATTTGTTGGATAAAAAAGCGGCTGGAAAACTTTATTTGATTGTTTTTCCTTTTATTGGAATGTCACCAGCACTTGCACCTTTCATTGGTGGACTTTTGATACAAGCTTTTCATTGGCAGGCAACTTTTATCTTTTTAAGCTTTTTTATATTTTTGACCATGTTGCTATGTTGTTTTGTGCTAAGCGAAACTCTACCCCCTCAAAAACGGCAGCATTTTTCTCCTATAGGATTTATGAAGGGATATCTAGGCGTTCTTAGAAATAAACAATTTATTTTTTATGCACTTATTCCGTGTTTTTCTTACGCAGCCTATTTTGCTTATATTGT
>NZ_JBHIQG010000200.1:1625-4670 GCF_042196425.1 Bartonella sp. AD328YNZD
ATGTATCTAAGCCCATGGCCCCTTGTGACAAGTTTTATCGCTATTGCTGTTCTTACTTTTGGCAATGGTTTTTTATTACCGTTAGGAACAGCGTTGGCTATTTCATCGCATCCGCAAGCTGCTGGAGCGGCTTCTGGTGTTATGGGGTCTTTGCAATTAGGAAGTGCGGCACTCAGTGCGGCGGTTATCGGAAAAATCTCTGGTCATAGCCCACGGGCTATGGCAACTTTGTTAGCAGGGTGTTGCCTCATTGGTTTTATCATTTATATTCGAAATGCCCGTGTTTTTATGATTTCAGAAATAAGCTGAGTAAAATGATAAAAAGAAAGCATTATGCGGAAATGCTTTTGATGTTTTATACAAATGGGGGCACCTGTACATTAGATGAATTTTTTTATTAAGTTGTTTGATTGGGTGGGGTTAAATTTATCACAGGCTTAGTGTGCGTTTAACAAATCACTGATTACGGGGGGGAAGCTTATGAGTTTAGAATTTCAACATATCTGTATTTTCATGATAGTGGGTGGGAAGAGTTTCTGCCTGAATGCATGTTTTAAAATAGGGGGAAAAATTGAGCAATGCGCTTTCCTATTATTATTCTTTCTCCTGTGATGCCAGTTTGGGATGATGGTGTCTTTTGTTCTCCATTGACAACGCTATGTTCAACAAAAGGATTCCCTGTCACTCTGCTGGACACACTCTCTCTTTTTCCTAAGAGTTCTCATGTTCTCAATCATTCTGTTGTAGAGACTTTATCTTTTATGACAGAAAAACTTAAAAGCTATTTTAAAGAGCCTACGGTGTTGGTAGGATTTTCTATGGCTGGAACATTGGTACAAATATTGGCAGTACAGCTTCCCAATGTTCAAGCTGTGCTTGCTGTGAATGCACCTGGCTATCCAGATAAGGTTTTGCAACGGCGCCTTGGAGATATTCTTGCCTCCTTAGAAAATAATGATTTATCGGGGGCTTTGGAAATACTCAATGGTTTTATGCATCCTTCTGGCATTATGAAAAAAAGAGCCTTATTGGAGATTCCTGATGAAAAAAAAAGCGTGGCAATTGAACGCATGACAAGAGGGTTTAAACTCTTATTAGAAATAGATGCTAGAGATGAAATAGTTAAGTATAAGGGGAAGTTTTTAGCTTTAGTGGGAGAAAAGTCGCAACTTGCAACGGTAGATAATCAGACGAAAAGTCATAATCCGAACCATGAATATAAGATTGTTTCTGGTGCTGGTACGCGTTTGTGGGAGGATAATCCTACTATGATGGATGCAGTTATTGATGAGTGGCTGGAGGGACTATGAAAAAGAAAGTACTTGTATTACCTGGTGATGGGATAGGATCAGAGGTTTGTGATGCTGCGCTGATGGTCTTAGAGCAATTCCAATTGCCGATTGAATTGACTTATGGTGATATTGGTTTTGAATGTTGGAAACAGGAAGGAGATCCTATTCCTCAAGCGACTTGGCAAAAAATTACTCAGAGTGATGCTATTTTACTTGGTGCTGTGACCAGTAAAGGAAAAGAAGCGGCTTTAAAAGAACTTGCTCCGCATTTAAAAGAGAAAAACCTTAGCTATGTTTCTCCCGCACTTCAACTTCGCCAAAAGTTAGGTTTGTTTGCGAATATATGTCCTGTAAGATACATCTTTGGTCCCCAACGTCCTTTTCATTTTTGTGTTATCAGAGAAAATAGTGAAGGCCTTTATGCTGGATTGGATTTTCGGGGTATTCCTCCTGAAACAGCCGTTTGGCTAAAACATCCAAATTTGACAAAATATGGGCTTGAGGAGGCCGCGTGGACAGTTCGTTTGCAGACACGCTTTGGTTTAGAACGGTTATTTGAATATGCTTTTTCGTATGCACGCAGACATGGGTTTGGGCGGGTTACTTTTGCTGATAAGCCCAATGTTCTGCGAGAAAGTGGTCAGTTTGCTCAGGAAATTTTTGAGAAAATTGCGCAAAATTATCCGGAAATTGAATCAGATATTCATGATGTTGATGCGGTTGCTTTGTGGATTGCAACCAAGCCAGAGCAGTTTGGTGTGATTGTTGCTGAAAATATGTTTGGCAATATTCTCTCTACTCTTGGCTCTGGTATAATGGGAGGAGGGGAGCTTGCGTCTCATGTGAATGTGGGGAGCGAGATTGCTTGTTTTGAACCTGTTCATGGAAGCGTACCACGTATTGCTGGACAAAATAAAGCCAATCCTTCTGCGATGCTTTATACCACGGCTTTACTCTTAGAGCATTTAGGCTTTAAAGATGCAGCAAAACAACTGGCTGAGAGTGTTGATCAGGTTATTCGTGCTGGAAAAACCGTTACCTATGATCTTGGAGGTATAGCCTCTACCCGTCAAATGGCTGAAGCTGTTCGCAATTCTCTTATGAATTCTGTCTTTGTTCATCGTGCTGCCATTATTACCATTGGTGATGAACTCCTTTCAGGACAATATTTGAATACAAACTTACAAGATTTAAGCCAAAGCTTGAACAAGAGAAATATTCAAGTCACACGTCATTTTGTTTGTGCTGATCAATTACAGCAAATCAGTGAGACTGTTGTTTCTTGTCTTGGACAAGAAGATCTTATCATTATCAGTGGGGGATTGGGACCAACATCAGATGATAAAACACGCGATGGAGTTGCTCAAGCTGTAAAGCAGCCTTTGGTACATCATGAAGATGTTTGGCAAACAATAAAAGGTCAATTACAACGATTAGGGATTACGGCGGATAAGAGTAATGCACGTCAAGCATTGTTTCCTGAGACAGCAACCGTACTTGATAATCCTACAGGCACAGCACCAGGGTTTTATCTCTCTTGCGATGGAAGTACGCTTGTTGTTTTGCCTGGTCCACCATCACAGGCTCTTGCGCTTTTAGAGAATTATTTAGAACACAACGAGAAGAGATATTCTTCTGTATCGCGTGCGGGGTATGCATGGACTTTGATTGGAATTGATGAAAGTACTATTGCGCAGTGGGTTGATGATCATCTTGAAAATGAACCCTTTGAGCGGCATTTTTTATGGAAAAG
>NZ_JBHIQG010000201.1:0-4666 GCF_042196425.1 Bartonella sp. AD328YNZD
TAAACACTGCTCTGAAAATGAATCCAGCTTCTTATCTAGGGAAGGACTACTGATCACTTCATATAATTATCACCACCCCTCAAAAGAGGCGTTATCAGACAAGACAAATAAGCCCTTCCTCCCAATATTCTCCACATACTCTTCTCCAGAAAACGCACTTAACACCCCTTTTCATCCCAGCTTCCCCGCTCCATTCACAAATGCATCCCCCTAGTTCTCTCACCACATTCCACGCCATGATAAAAGCATACACACAGTACAAATCCTCCGCATTATTTTACGGATATACGTTTTCACGCTTTTACATATTCACAGAAATCAGACAAATAAAATTTCCACATCACCACCCCGCACCGCTTTGTAAACACTGCTCTGAAAATGAATCCAGCTTTTTGCCTAGTCCCCTTACAGTCTTCAGACTACCCTCCTCAAACGACAGCACTTCATCAGGCTCAACAAATCAAAGCCCTATCATGAATATTCAAGCTCTTCACTCCCCCTTCAAATAGCGCCGTTTTACGGTATAACAGAATAGAAAATTTTTCATTTTTCTTGCCAATCTTCTGAAATTACTTTATCACTTAAAGTGTAATTTTGGTCGTCTACGCAGCGATCAAGAGGGAAGACAAGCCCTAAGTCCGAGCGTACAATTGAACCTACTTTTGTGGGTATCCCGGGATTCCGGGAGATTTTGCTATGTCCAAGTGCCACAAGCACTAAAAGCAAAATGCTGACTCGGACTCAGTACTTGTTACTCCCGGAATACCAATGCGAGGGCGCTCGCAACCGGAGGGGGGGCTTGAAGTGCCAACTAAAAATCCACATTTTATCGACATTTTGATAGGCAAAAGAATCCGTCACAGACGCATTTCAATAGGACTTTCCCAAAAAGCATTAGGAAGCCATTTAGGTGTCAGTTTTCAACAAATCCAAAAATACGAAAAAGGCTTAAATCGTGTAAGCGTAGGGTGTTTACTCAAAATCGCCCAAAAACTGGATATCCCTATAAGCTTTTTTTATGCAGACATTGCCACAAAAGAAGATCTTCCCACAAAAGAAACTCTCTTACACCACGACCAATACACCTATAGCGAAAAAGAACACACTCTTTTGAAAAACTTTAGAGAGCTCAAACCAAAAAAACAGAAGGCAATCTTGTGGTTGATTTCTGATTAAGCAAAAACGCAGGCACCAACATTATTCACCAATAGAGCCAATACCCTAAAGTATAAGCTTCAGATCATCCCTCCTCCAAACAACGCTGTTTCATCAGGCACGATAAGCAAATCCTACCTCCTCACGTCATCTTCATCCCTTCATCCCACCACCTCTTGGACACACCATCCTAACCTGTTCATACTCTCCTCCATTCCCTCTCTTCTCAAACCAACGCCTTCCCTCCTCTTCATCTCGGGCTTTTCATTCCATCCGCAAACTCTTCTCCCCTCTCTCTCCATCCTCCATTCTTTACACACCCATTCACAACATGCTCCACCCCCTCACTTCTATCCTTTACGCACCCCTTCCATTCTGCACCCATTTTTTTATTTCCTCTCCCAATACACTTTATCTAAGTCACTCTCCATTTATATTGTTCCCCCCATTTCTCAAATACTCCCATCCACACGCCGCCTCTTCATCCCAATTTCCCCCCTTAATAAACTCTTCATCCACGCCCCCCAACCTTCTCTCCCCATTCCATGCCATGACAAAAGCATACACCACGCATAAAACCGCAGCTTCCTTTTTCACGGTTCCACGTTTTTACGCCTTTACGTCTTTACAGAACAAAGCCCAATGAAACGCCCACCCTTCCACGCTGCTCTATCAACAACGCTCTACACCCCAGCTTCTTACCCAGCCCCCCTTACAAACTTCAGAGCCTCTCCTCAAACGAACAGTGTTTACGGCATAATAAGGTAAGTGAAATATATTGAAGTGATCACGCGCCACTACCTTATCCATTATCCATCGACAAAAATGCGACCAACACGAACTGCTTTAAAAAAGCTATTCAAAAAATTCTAAAACAGAAAAACGCTCATCATCTAAAAAAATGGCAAAGCAGTGCGTTTTGCACATCATCCACCTTTACTGAAGCAAAGAAGCCCCATCAGTTATCAATCCATCCCCCACCTAAAGTTTCCCATGCCTGATATCGCCGCCCTCAAACAACGGTGTGTTATAGCATAGGATAAAAAGGAGATATGAACATCGAATATATTGGCGATTTCCAGCAAACGTCCAACTTCTACACGGTTTATACCTTTTTCATATTTTTGGATTTGTTGGAAGCTTACGCCTAATTTTTTTCCCCAATTGTTCTTGAGAATTTCCCATGAAGTTTCTGCTACAACAAATTTTTTTCTTATAAAAATATCATGAGAATGCGGATTTTTATCTCGCACGTTTACCTCCCCAACTGAGTGCGCCCCCCCTCTCGCATTGGTATTCCGGGAGTCTAAAAGTACTGAATTATAGTTAGCTTTTTGCTTTAGTGCTGAGAAGCACTTAAACATAACAAAAACTCCCAGAATCTTATTCCCCCCACATAATGAGTTAAATTTAACGCTATAGCATTAAAAAACTGATTCACCCTTATGTTGTGTTACCTTCATACTCCTTGAAGCTAGGAAAAATGAGTTAAAACACTTAACTGAGTTGACGAGCCAATCATTCAGTACAAACAACGGACGACAAACTGCTCACCAACATCCTGATCCCCAATAAACAGCATAATCCAATCCATCCAGAAAGAAGGAACAATTTTCCAGCCGAAGTATGACCTAAAACAAATGCTCCAACAAAGAGCGCCACCAACATAGCTAAATTTTGTACAGACTACACCCATCCGGAAGCGATCCCAATTTGTTCATTGAAATGGGTTACCAGATAAATGTTAGAAGATATGAAAAAGCGAGCACTGACCATTCCAATGAGGAAAAAACAAAGCAACAAAGTCTCAATATGGAGTAAATCAAAGTAAAAAAAGCACACCGAAATCACGGCAAAACAAACCATTGTTGACATGGCTGGCATTAACAACTCCGATATTTTTCCTGTAAGGGGGTTATGCTTTGATTTTTTCACACTCCAAAACCCATAGAGAAAATTACCAATCGCTGAAGCGGATACCAGCATCCCAAGAGCTTGTTGATTCATTTTCATTGTGCTGAGAATAACGAGCAACTGATTATTCACCATAAAGACCATGGCAAAATAAATGAATATCACCCCCACATAAGCATACCAAGCTGTCCCATAAAGTCTCTGCTGTAATTTCATGGTATTTGCTATTCACACCTGATGATTTAGGATATAGCTCAACGTTCTTTGGATTGCTTTTTTATCATGAGTGACGAGACAGGTTGTGCACCAAGACAACAAAATACCATAAAGCCTAGGAATGTCAAAAATCCCGAAAACAATAAAGTATAGGTATCTGATAAAAGGACAGACAGAGCACTCCCCAAAGCAAGTCCTATCATCTTTGCTGCGCTATTGATCATGTTAAGCACAGAATCATAATGGTTCCGTTCTTTTTCAGGAACAGAATTTGCACTGAGAACAGAAATTGCTGGAATAGTGATACTATTGAATGTTGCTCGAATGACTGCCAATATAATAAATCCTTGCAGACTCATCGCCATTAATAAAATGACAGTACAGAGTGCCCGTAACAGCAGTAACGCCCACACAACCAATGGATTATAGAACGATGATTTATCAACATTCCAATTGGCGTAGACAGAATGATACCAGGGAATAATGTTGCCGCTCCAATCAAAGGGATGTTATATTGATCAGCTTTCCACGTGAACACAGATACGGTCAAAATCACGATATAATCAATCCACCCCCCAAAGGACACTAAGCCATTACCCAGCAAAAGCACCAACAAGCGATTTTTTATTGCCCCATCTCTTTGCACCAAAACACGCGCCCCTCTTTTTTCCTTAGCAATACTGATTGGACTATCAATTTTTCCCTCACACCCTAAAGGCACCAACAACCTTCCTGCAACAAAGCAATTTATAATTATCCATGGTAAACAAAACCTCTGGAAATAAGTCTTAGATATGTATTAAAACATCCATCGTTGATTGAACTTAATCTGCGTCTTTGCGAATGACGATAATAAGCAAGCCGTTAATCCAGCCCTTAAATACATTGATATAGGATAATCGCGCGCGCCTCCCCTTCAGTTCCCACACAAAAACGCTTTAGCGTTCTTTTCTCAAGAGGAATACCCCTTTTATTCTTCTTCATCACTTACTTGTGGTGGGGGTGGTAAGATATAAGCGCCTGAAAGCCAACGATTAAGATCAATAGCTCGACAGCGTGTGGAACAAAAAGGATAAGAAGATTTTTGTGACATCTGACCACAAATAGGACAAGGATGCGGAGGACGGGTCTCTTTTTGTAAATTTAGCTCTTTTTGTTCTTGACACACCTTTGTCATTGACTTCTTCATTAACTTTTCTTCTATTGCTTTTTTTTCATTTTTGCTTTTCTCTTTTTGTTGCTTTTCACCTTGCATTGATCTTACCTTAAAGTTTTTCTAATGCGTTTGTTCAGCCCAGTGAGTAAAAAGTGGATAGTGATAAGCGGTCAAGAGATCGGTTGTTTCAGCCAAAGGCAATCCCACAACATTAGAATAAGAACC
>NZ_JBHIQG010000202.1:0-4653 GCF_042196425.1 Bartonella sp. AD328YNZD
TTTCTTTTGATAAGTTTTCATATTTCTAAATAGAGCCCTTGCAATATGATACGTTTTGTATATATGCATTCATTACTCCATTGTGGATGATTCATTTGAATCTTATAATCAATATCTGAAAGCCGCGTCATGTCATTTGGCTCGGCTTTCTTTTTTGAATTCTCTCTTTAGATAGGTTTATAGCTATTAGATAAGGCTTTCCCATAAACAGAGACAGATATACGTGTATTATTATGGAAAGGATTTATTTGCGAGAGGATTACCAGACGATGTTTGCTTTGCTTGTGCAATTAAAGGGAAAGTTTCTTCTCTCTCAATTATGTGCTTCAGATCCGAAAAATCTTTAGCCAATTTAAGATAAAAGGGGTTGGCACATCTTATACATGTGGTTCAAAGAATCCGCACCGGCTCAAGAGCTTATCATCTCAAATTGCAATTTTTAGAGGAAGAGAAAATATGCATTAAAGGGATTTTAAATAACCCTTGAAAGTTTTTGAAGATCCTTTGAAAAAAATAAATTGATGCAAAATCTACTTTCAAATTATACAAAACCCGATGACAAGCTACAATCATTAAATACGGGCTGGGGAACTTGGATTCGAACCAAGATTGACGAAGTCAAAGTCAGCTGTTATACCATTAAACTATTCCCCAATAAGCCAATTTTACTATCCCTAGCAGATTCTACGGTGCATGTAAGCGAAAAAAATTTTATGATTATCGATAATAAAGAGCGATAGGGATGTCATTAATTGTTTTGATTTGAATATCGACATCATAAATGTCTTTAAGAATTTTTGGTTGCATGATTTCTTTTGGAGTCCCACAATAGGCTGCTTTCCCATTTTTCAGTGCAACAATCATATCTGAGTAAGATGAGGCAAAATTAATATCGTGCATAACAATAAGAATGGTTTTTTTCAGTTCATCAGCTGTGCGGCGTAATTGCTTCATCATAGAAACGGCATGTTTCATATCCAGATTGTTTAATGGCTCATCTAAGAGAAGATAATCAGTGTCTTGGCAGATAACCATTGCTATAAAAGCGCGTTGACGCTGACCGCCAGAAAGTTCATCTAAAAAACGGTCTTGTAAATCTTGTAAGTCCAGATATCGTAGTGCACTGTCGATAAATTGTTTATCTTCATGTGTATACCAGCCTTTTGAATAAGGATAGCGCCCAAAACTTACTAAATCATACACGGTTAAACGGAAGGATAAAGGATTATCTTGACGTAAAATTGAGAGTTTTTGAGCCAAAATATCGTGAGGAATTTTATCAATATCAAAGCCGTCAATGTTAATTGTCCCTTGATGGTGCGGTAAAAGACGTCTTATCAGCATTAAAAGAGTTGATTTTCCCGAACCATTGGGCCCAATGAGAGAAATAATCCCCCCTTTTGGAAGATGAAGGCATAAATTATCGATAATCAATCGTGCTCCGTACGCCTTGGAAAGATGATTGATCTCAATCATTTTAATTTTCCCTTCATCAATAACATTAAGAAGACAATACCTCCACAAAACTCAATGATAAAACTTAAACGCCCTGCCATATGAAAAATTTGCTCTAAAATAAATTGTCCCCCCACCAAACAAATAATCGCTAATAATATTGCAATAGGGACAACAACACTGTGTTTTGTTTGAGGAGAAAGTTCATAGGAAAGATTGGCAACTAACAGTCCAAAAAAAGTGACGGGGCCTACCAATGCGGTGGAAATGGATACAAGAATGGAAACAAAAATAAGGACAGCTGTCGCACTTTTGTGGTAATTAACGCCAAGATTGAGAGCATTTTCACGTCCCAAAGCCAAAATATCAAGAAGATGACGTGAACGCCATCCAATCAAACTTACAATGAAGACAATGATTGTGGCAAAGCTTATTAATGACGTATTGAATTTATTAAAATTTGCAAACATGATGTCCGTTAAATTCATCATTTGGTCTGGATTTAATTGCAATTGCATAAACATGCGTAAACTGAAAAAAAAGCCGCCTAAAACAACACCAATTAAAAGCGTCAAGTGAAGCCCTTTTAAGCTTCCTGAAAAGAGCCAGCGAAAAAGACTTGTTGAAAAGATAATGAGAATGAGGGCTTCGAGAATGAGCTGCCCTTCTTCATTCAAAAAGGGCAAAGAAAGAGAGCCTACAAAATACAGCAGGATAGTCTTTATTAAAATATAAAGCTGATCAAATCCCATAAGTGAAGGGGTAAGAAGACGATTGTTAACAATTGTTTGAAACAAAACCGTAGAAACGCTTATTGCATAGGCAATAAGGAGCAGAGAGATAAGTTTTGTAAGGCGAAATGTCCATGTATAAACATTGATATTCCACGCCATGTAAAGACTAATGACAGTACATGCCATGATGATAAGCGTCGTTAATACACATATTGTTGTTTTTTTTCTATCCAAGATGCTTTCTCCAGCGTAAAAGGAGTATTATAAAAATAAAACTACCGATCACGCCCATCATGGTACTGATGGGAATTTCAAAAGAAGGTTGAATGATTCGTCCTAAAAGATCACAAATCAAGACCAATCCTGCGCCGCTGATTGCTACCCAAGGAGCGGTATAGCGCATATTATCTCCCATGAAACTTGAAACAATATTTGGAATAATCAACCCAACAAAAGGAATACGGCCAATGGTACAGACGACAACAGCGGTAATTGAGGCGACAATAAAAAGGCCAAAAAACATGACAACACGATAATTCAATCCAAGGTTATTGGTTAAATCTTCTCCCAAACTTGCAACCGTAAAGCGATCAGCCGTACAATAGGCCAGAATACAAAGGGGAAGGGATAACCATAAAAGCTCATATTTTCCTTCAAGAACCATCGCAAAACTGCCAAATAAGTAAGCTTGAAGAGAAGGAAGTAACATTTCATAATCTGCAATGGCATTGGTTAAAGAGCCAATAATATAACTTAGCATAATCCCTGTAAGGGGGACAATGAGAGCAGATTTTAGAGGAATGCGTTGCAATAAAAACATAAAAAGTAAAGTGCCTGCCATGGCAAAGATTGTCGCAACGACCATTTTTCCTAAAACAGGAACATCGGGCAAAAAAATCATAATAAAAAGAATGCCAAGGGAAGCAGATTCAACGGTTCCGACGGTTGATGGCTCGACAAAGCGATTGCGTGTTAATAGTTGCATAATCATACCTGAAAGTGCAAGTGCTGCGCCTACTAAAATGATTGCAATGGTACGAGGAAGACGCGTTTGCCAAAAAATAAGCCACGCATGGGGATCGGCTGCGAAAAGGTTAGAAGGTGAGACATCAGAATAACCAACAAAAATGCTGAGGATAGACAGGAAAATTAGAAGTGTTATGGTTATCCAGTAATTCTTCACGTTAAATCATTTTCTAACAAAATTTAATAAAAAAACAAAGGTTATTTTATAAACAACCTCTGCTTTTAAATTTTATTTATATAGCAAGCAAGCTCTTTCGTGCGCTTATTTGCTCTTTGTAAAGGCTTCATTGATCTGCTGTGCTGTTTCAATGAGTGCCGTTAAACCACCATTTGCACGATACCAGCTCCAAGAGTCCAAATAAATAATTTGGTTTTGTTTGCTTGCTGTTGTGCGGTGAACAAGCTCATTGTTGAGCAATTGTGCTGCGGATTGTCCTTCCCGCCCAATGGCTGCATCGCGATCAATCACTAACAACCAATCAGGATTGGTTTCAAGAATGAATTCAGGAGAAATGAGTTGTCCATGTTTTTGCACGGTAAGTTTATCGGTTGCAGGGGCAATTCCAAAAGCGGAGTGAAAAATATCGAAACGTGATTTTGGTCCGAAAGCACTGATTTTTCCACCAGAGGTCATGAGTATGAGCCCGGTGCCTTTTCCTTGGGTATTTTTATGGACTTCAGCAAAAGCTTCATTGAGTTTTGCAATTTCCTTTTCTGCTTCTTGTGTTTTGCCAAAAATTTTTCCAAGGATAGACACATTTCGTTTAATATCTTCAAGAGAATTTTCATTTTCTACTGTTAGATCAATTGTTGGAGCTATTTTGGATAAGTCTTTATATTTTGCTTGGGTTCTGGAGGAAATAATAATCAAATTGGGTTGAAGAGTGGCAATTTTTTCATAATCGGGCTCAAAAACGGTCCCTATTCTTTCATATTTTGCATCGTCAAATTGTTGCAGATAGGAAGGTTTTTTTCCTTCAGGAACGCCGATAACTGCTTGGATACCAAGGCGATTCATATTATCTAGCGAGGCAAGATCAAACACAACAACCTTTTGCGGAGAAGTGGGAACAGAAGTCGTGCCTGAAACATGATCAATTGTTATATTTGTCTGGGTACTCGTATTTGCAATACTCGTATGCGTCCACAAAATCGTTGCAAAACTAATTGCAACCAGTAAAACAGAAGTCATCCATTTCATATATTTTATCATCGTGATTTTATCCTTTTATCTAATATTACAAAGGTTTGCGCACTTAAAAACTTAACTTTGGTATTTTTATGCACAAAATGAAGCGTAAATAAATAACACTATGTTGTAAAGTTGACTGACATATGTTACAAATCGTTCACTTACCTCATTTTCACTTAATTCTAGTGTTTTTGCAACATTATTTAGAAAGTTTGACATATGATCAATGTATTTAAAAAGCGTACA
>NZ_JBHIQG010000203.1:0-4544 GCF_042196425.1 Bartonella sp. AD328YNZD
TTATAAATAATACAATTTTAAATTGTGATATTTTGGGATTCTGGCTTTACATAAAACATAGGGTGGATATATAAAATCCAAAACGTATTTTAAATTATCACGCGTAACCAAATTTATTAAACAGAATGCGTGTTTTTTGTTTTTAGAGAAGGGGAAGAAAGTTTGTAGAAAATTATGTTTAAAAATCATCTCTCTTTATGTCATTTTACAACGGTTATTTTTTTCTTTGTATACAATACTGATGCAGGTGAGATTTCTTCTGAGAAGAAGCCATATTCATGTAACGAAAGTGCCTCATTTTATCGCTGTAATGATGGTAAAACGCATGAAATTGCCAAGAAAACTTATCAACTTACGGGTGAAAGTTCTGATGCTGCCATAGAGGCATCAGGGAAAAATACAGTCATTGAGGGAGAGGCTATAATCATTAATGGTGTCTCAAATACAAATAGCCATTCAGAAACAAACGCTTGGACAACAGCTGTAAAGTCCTCAAATGGGGGAGGCGTTGCTCTATTTGATTCCATGTTAAATAACGTGTCGATAGGGGCCGATATTAATGATGAGGGAGCTTTTGAGATGCAGAATGGGGTGATTAAAGCAACCAGAATGGGGATCAGTGTTGGGGGTAAAGGGTCGTTTGTTTCTTTGACCAAGACAGAGATTAAGACATCTTCTGATGCGATAGGTCTTTTGAGTCATAATGGTGCAAAAATTTATATGAAAGGAGGAAAAATTAATTTTGCTGATGGTATTGGTGTTCAAACAGGAGGAGATGGAGAAATTAATTTAGAGGGCGTTTCTATTAGTGGGAGGGGGAAACTGGGAACAAATACAGATAATTATCGTGAAGGTTCTGCTTTTAGTATGCTTCAGGGGAAAGGCTCTCTTAATTTCCAGAAAGGAAACGTTAATGTCGACAATGTTCATGGTATTGTAGTGCAGGGGAATAACCATAATGCTGCTCATATAAAATATTCCAATATTTTTGTGAGAGGGAATGGATTTAATGGCATGCACTTTTTTTGGGAAGCTGTCTTAAATGATAAAAAAACAATTATACCTGGAAAAGGGACTGTCCATTTGACAAAGACAACTTTTATGGCTCCAGAAAGTACGGCTATTTATAATCGAGAATTCGAAAGTTCTGTTAAACTCTCACAACATTCAAAAATTTCTGGAGATTCACTCCTGAAAGCTGTTGAGCGTTCTACTGTAAAGATTGAGGCTGATGCTTCTACCCTTGTAGGAGGCGCACATGTTGATGAAAGTTCTACAGCTAAGATAGATTTAAAAAATGGTTCAAAGTGGATTTTATCGCGACCAAAATATGACAAATTGCAAAATTCTAATGCTTTTGGTTCTAATTTAGGGGACTATTCCTTCATTTCATCGGTCAATCTTACGGATAGTTCTCTTGTTTTTGAAGAATTAAAATCTAAAACAACAGATGGTTATCAGACACTTCTCATCGGAAAAGGATCGGGGACTGTCTATCGTGCACAAGGCGATGCGCGTCTTTATCTTAATGCATATTTGGATAAAGGCGGAGCTCTGCAAGAGCAAAAAACTGACCGGCTTTTAATCAATGGTGATCTTGAAGGAAAAACGACAGTCCATGTGTATAGTGTTCCTGGAAGCTCAGGGGCATTGACGGGAGAGGGCGGTAATAATCAGGGGATTTCCATTATTCAGGTTTATGGAAAAGCCATGGAAGATTCTTTTCAGTTAAATGGGGGGTATGTCACACTTGAAGCCTCCCCCTATCAGTATCATCTTAAGAGTTATGGTCCAGGCTCTGCTTTAGGGACTGCAGATTCCAATCAAAGAGTGCTTAAAAATACTGGAACATTTTGGGATTTCCGACTTGAAAGTCAATTTGTTGATTCCACTAAAGTTTTTCCTGTTCTTGATTTGGTTGTCCCCCCTTCTTCTGATGATATTCCTTCTGTTCTTAAAATTCATCCTAATATTACTGGAGGTGAGGATGGTTCTATTGATTCTAACTCTCAGCAAAAACCTCAGGAGCCAAGTCTTTCTTCTCCTGTAGATTCTCCTGGTAGGGATTCCCATCTTACGACCACACCTAATGTATCTGATGTTTTTGTACTTGAGATCCCCAATCCTCTTTCCTCTCTTGCACCTGTTGTTCCCGCTATTGCTGAATCTAATCCAGTTGCTCCACCTGCATCTGGTTCACTTGTTCCGCCATCTGTTCCACCCACTCCTTCTGTTGTTTCCCCAGTTGCATCTGTTTCTCCTGTTCTGTCATCTGTTTCACCCACTCCTTTTGTTGTTACTCCACCTGCGTCTGGTTCTTCTGTTCCGGCATCTGTTTTTGAGCCTTCTTCTTATTTTGAGCCAAATGTGAGAGTCGTTGTTCCACAGGTTTTGACTTATATTCTTGTGCCAAATACCTTATTTTATGCTGGATTGATGGATATCAGTAATCAAAGCAAGCAGTTGCAAGCGCTGCGAACTGTTTCTGGTCGGTTGTTAAAAAATGATGAAAATCCCGCTTTGTTTTTGCGCGGTTACGGTGGACATCATCATTATACTTCAAATTTGTCTGCATTTAAATATGGTGATTATGGCGGTGAGCTTGATTATAATGCACTAGAGGCAGGTCTTTTACTCAAGAAAATCGAAAGTGCATACAGTACGACATCTTTTGGGATTATGGGAAATTATGGCAAACTTTCGTTGCAGCCTCGAAAGGTTAAACAAAGTCAAGAAAGTATATTTGATAAATGGACAATCACAGCATATGGAAGCATGCAGCATGATACGGGTCTCTATATGGATGGTCTCTTCTCTTATGGTTTGTTTAATGGAAATGTTCTCACACTTGAGCGAGGTAAAACGGCTGCATTGAGAGGGAAGCCCCTAAGTGTTTCCTTAACTGCTGGTAAAACGTTTATGATAGGCAGCCGATATTTTATTTTTGAACCACAGGTTCAGTTTGTTTATCAAAATCTTCAGTTTCATAAGACTCGTGATATTGATAATTTTAATATTGATATGCGAAGCCCAGATCATTGGGGGATGCGTATTGGTGGGTATTTAACGAAGACACTTACATTTACTAAAGATAAAGATGCACATGTTCTTTCATTCTATGGTAAGCTTCATTTCATTCGTAGTTTTGATGATAAACAATTTGTATATTTTAAAGATGCTTTCCAGCTTGGTTCCTTTGGGACTTCTTTAGAAGCTGGATTTGGTGTTTTTTCGCAATTATCTCCAAAAATTATTTTTCATAGCGATCTGATTTATCAGCATAAATTTACGAGTGACGGCTTTTCCGGAACGCATTTTTCTGGTGGATTAAGTTATCGTTTTTAATTGTATTTTTCTTTAATACATCCTTTGTGAAAGACATAAACACAAAACATGGTTTTATTGTGTTATTTTTCTGATTTTTGACTTTACATATAACACAAAACAAATTATATGTAACGGTACATAATAAGAATAATGAGTAGATGAACCAGGTGTGTCTTTTCAGTTTTTTATGAAGATAAAATAAAGAAAGTTTAGACTAAATTATGATTAAAGTACTAAAACGTCATGTGTGTGTGTTCTCTTACGACCTCTATTTCTTTCTTCGCGCACAATATAGATGTGAGTGCAGAAGATTATAATCCCTCGTGTAATTCTCTTTTTAAGTCGTATTCGTGTGATACAGTTGATGCTTCTCGTACTTTTGGAAGTCGTAATAAGTTATATATGAGTGGATTGGATAGGAGGACTACAGGTGTTATTTTTACAATACGAACTCATAACATAGTTATTAAACCGCAAAAAAGTAAAGGGGAAAAAGGCTTTCAGGAACTGATGGAATTTTAAAATTAAAGAGATCTGAGAAGATTACATCAGCAGTGGTTGTGTTAAAAGACAATAAAACTTCTTTTAAAAAAAGTTCTATTACAGGAAATAGCGAAAAGAAAAGTAGAAATGATACGTTATCTCAATCTGTGTTTGGTGTGAAGCAGGGCGGTTTTTCCTTTGATGAAGGTAAGATTCAGGTTTCTAATGTTCATGGTATAGAGGCAAGTGTCTTGCTCAATGCGATTGAGGATACACATCACACTTCGAGCTTTGGAAAAATGGAGAATAATGGGAAAAAACTCTCTACAGCCTCAAGATGTTAAAGAAAGCAAAAAAGTACATTTGATAAATGGTCTATTACAGCATATGGCAGCATGCAGCATGATACAGGCTTTTATATCGATGGACTTTTTTCTACGGGTTATTTGAAGGGGATGTTCTCACGCAAGCAAGAGGTAAGACAACAACATTGAAGGGGACACTTTTGAGTGCTTCATTGGCTGCCGGTAAGCCATTTATGACAGGACATAAGGGGCTTATTTTTGATACGCAAGTTCAGGTCGTTTATCAAAATATACGGTTTGATAAGACCTCTGATAACGATGGATTTGATGTCGAAATGGGAAAGCTTGATTTGTGGGTGATGCGTGTTGGCGGGAATTTAAGCAAGACGCTTGCTGCTTCTGAAGAAGGGCATGTTGTTTCTTTCAATG
>NZ_JBHIQG010000204.1:0-4481 GCF_042196425.1 Bartonella sp. AD328YNZD
AGAATTTCTGAAACCGTTGATTGCTCAACATATTCAGGCGCTTCTTGGTGAATAGAACGCGTTTTAGTTGCAGGAATCGGTCCCACATTATCCACCGGCTCTCCAATCACATTCATAATACGTCCCAATGTTGCTTCTCCTACAGGAACGCTAATTTGCGTTCCTGTATCCACAACCTTTTGGCCCCGCATCAGACCATCAGTTGTATCCATAGCAATCGTACGCACAGTATTTTCACCCAAATGCTGAGCAACTTCCAACACCAAACGATTGCCTAAATTCTCTGTTTCCAAAGCATTGAGAATATTTGGCAATGCGCCTTCAAATTGCACATCAACGACAGCACCAATAACCTGCTTGATCACACCAACAGCGCCTTTTGCCTGCTCTTCTTTTTTTGCGGATATATCTTTTTTTACAGGCGTATCTTTAGCTGCACTACGCGCAGATGCAGACGAAGCCTTAACACCCGCTTGAGATTTCGAAGCGGCTTTTTTCACGCTGGAACGAGCAACTGGTTTCTTTTTTTCACCTTTTTCTGTTCCTTTGCTTGAGGTTACTGCTTTTACCATCAATCCTTACCTTTTCCATTTAAAGCGCTTCAGCGCCCGCAATAATTTCGATCAATTCTGTCGTAATCTGTGCCTGACGCTGACGATTATAAGCCACCGTCAATTTATTAATCATTTCACCTGCATTGCGCGATGCATTGTCCATAGCCGTCATCTTTGCGCCCATTTCACCAGCAACATTTTCCAACAAAGCCCGAAAGATTTGCACCGAAAGATTGCGTGGCACAAGCGTCTCTAAAAGAGAAGCAGCATCCGGTTCATACTCATAAACAATCGATTGAGATCCCTTACTATGATCGGTTTGCTCTACAACATCTATGGCCTCAACAACTGCTTTTGGAGCAATCATTGGAATCAAACCAAAAGCTGTCGGTCGCTGATTAATGACGGAAACAAATTCAGAATAAAACAGCGTACAGACATCGAAAGCGCCATCATTGAATAAATCAACAATCCGTTGACTAATCATCACCGCCTCTGCAAAACCAATTCGCTTTACAGCATGCAAATCGATGTGATCAATTATCAAACCTTTGTAATCACGCGATAAAATATCCGCACCTTTTTTACCTACGGTAATAATTTTCACTATTTTACCAGATGCCAACAGTGCTTTAATCTGTTCACGTGCACGACGAGCAATTTGCACATTAAAAGCACCACACAAACCGCGCTCAGCAGTACATACTACCAGGAGATGCACATCATCTCGCCCTGTGCCTCGCATAAGAGCAGGCGCATCAACACCATCCACATCAGCAGCGACACTGGTCAAAATATCAGCCATTCTCTTTGCATAAGGACGAGCAGACTGCGCCGCCTCTTGTGCACGATGTAACCTTGCTGCTGCAACCATCTGCATAGCTTTAGTAATCTTTTGTGTTGCTTTAACCGAAGCGATACGGTCTCTAAGATCCTTTAGTGAGGCCATTCAAGCATTCCATTAATTCATCACGAAAAATTTTTCGCATAAGTGTTAAGAACCGTCATCAACTTATCTTTCAGCTCGTCTGTTAACTGCTTTTGCTCGGCAATTGCCTTTAAGAGATCTTGATAATCACTCCGCAAAAGCACCAAAAGCCCCTGCTCAAACCGCGCAACATCAGAAACCGCTAGAGAATCAAGATAGCCATTCACACCCGCGAAAATAACCACCACCTGTTCTTCTGTTTTGAGTGGAGAAAATTGTGGCTGCTTTAAAAGCTCAGTCAAGCGTGCTCCTCGATTCAACAGACGCTGGGTTGACGCATCCAAATCAGAGCCAAACTGCGCAAAAGCTGCCATTTCACGATATTGCGCCAATTCACCTTTAATCGAGCCGGCAACCTGTTTCATCGCCTTAATTTGTGCAGCAGAACCAACACGCGACACAGAAAGACCAACATTTACAGCGGGACGAATTCCTTGATAAAACAAATTAGTCTCTAGAAAAATTTGCCCATCCGTAATCGAAATCACATTTGTAGGAATATAGGCGGAAACATCATTTGCTTGCGTTTCAATGACTGGCAAAGCTGTCAAAGACCCAGATCCATTTTCTGCATTCAACTTCGCAGCCCGCTCTAAAAGACGCGAATGAAGATAGAAAACATCTCCCGGATAAGCTTCACGACCTGGAGGACGACGTAACAAAAGAGACATTTGACGATAAGCCACCGCCTGTTTTGACAAGTCATCATAACCGATCAAAGCATGTTGCCCATTATCACGAAAATATTCGCCCATAGCACATCCGGCAAGAGGCGCAATAAATTGCAATGGCGCTGGATCAGAAGCGGTTGCCGCCACAATAATAGAATATTCCAGTGCTCCACGTTCTTCCAAAACTTTAACGAACTGCGCCACCGTCGAACGTTTTTGACCAATAGCGACATAAATGCAATAAACTTTGTCTTGTTCTCGTCCAGCCTCTTTTTCATGAAAAGGCTTTTGGTTTAAAAATGTATCGAGCAAAATCGCTGTTTTTCCTGTCTGGCGATCACCAATCACTAATTCACGCTGCCCCCGTCCAATGGGGATGAGTGCGTCAATCGCTTTCAATCCGGTCGACATCGGTTCATGCACAGACTGACGCGGAATAATTCCAGGCGCCTTAACATCAACACGACGACGTTCTGTTGCTTTAATGGGTCCCTTACCATCGATAGGATTTCCCAATGCATCAACCACACGCCCAAGCAAAGCGGGACCCACAGGAACATCCACAATAGCACCCAATCGTTTTACACAATCCCCTTCACGGATATCGCGATCTGAGCCAAAAATGACCACACCAACATTATCAATTTCCAAATTGAGAGCCATACCGCGCACACCGTTTGGAAAAGCAACCATTTCCCCTGCTTGGACATTATCCAAACCATAAACGCGGGCGATACCATCCCCAACAGAGAGAACCCAACCAATTTCTGAAACCTCAGCCTTTTGGTCAAAGTTTTTGATTTGCTCTTTTAGAATTTTTGAAATTTCAGATGGTCTAATATCCATCAGCTGACCTCTTTTTTCAATGCAAGCTTAAGCGAAGACAATTTTGTTAGAAGGGACGTATCAATTTGAGACGCCCCCACACGAACGATTAATCCACCAAGAATCGTTGGATCCACAATGATGTGTAGCAAAACTTTTCCCCCGACGACACTTTCCAAAGCCTCACACAATTCTTGTCTTTGTTGAGAACTTAAGGAGCGCGCAGAAATAATTTGTGCTGTTACTTGATTACGAGCGCGTGCAACACAACGTCGAAAAGCATGTAAAATACCAAATACGGCACTAAGCCTACGGTTTGCTGCAATAACGCGTAAAAAATCACCAATAACCTGTCCTGCGTTTTTATCAGCAAATTTGATGTTTTCACAAATAGATTGCATCACCTTAATTTGCTCTTTGACTGAAAAGAATGGACTGAGCACAAAGCGTTTTAAATCTTCATTTTGCTCCAAGACAAGCAAAATTTTTTCCACTGCCTTTTCAACTTTTTCAACGTTTCCCGCTTCTTGAACGCAATCAAAAAGCGCTTGCGCATAGCGTTGATCTACCAACGGCAGCGGTATGAGAGAAAATGAATCCGACACGAAATACCGCCTCTTTCCCTTGAGCGACTCTCTGATAGTTATCAGATGAAATGAAACAGACACTCTCCATTTTAAGAATCTTCTTCTTAAAACCTAGAACAAAAATCACTTGGTTTCTAGCATAGACATAACTGACTCGCAACACCACAAATCGCTGCTTTTTAAAAATTTTAATAAAATATTCAAAATATTTTTAAAAAGCATTTTTTTAGATATACAGGATGGCATCATAGTTTTTTTATGCCTCTTTTTGACATTCTCTGAGCGATTTTTTTCACTCTCTTTAATTTTACTCCCAATGCTCTTTCCACCCCCAAAAAACGGTTCTTCCTTAACATTAAAGATCAGCCTCTTATCACCATAAGAGCTTTCGCGAGAAGCAACTATGCATTGCCTCACACTTTTGTTTATTGCGTTCTAGAATGGGATTACATCCCTCACGAAAACAGCACGCCATTGGGTTGCAATTTAACAGGCTTGTTTTAAAGAGACATCTCTCAAAGCTCCCAAGCCCATTTATGACAGCACCCATAAATGGTATAACAGTAAATCCATTGAGCCCCCATCTTTACGCTTATGAAGAAACAAGCGTTCCCCACACCACACACTTTGCCCAGTTCTTAATATTGCGACAGCCCTTGGCATTAGAGACGATTCATAAGAAGCACTTTTACTCCTTATCTTCTATAGTTTCACTCCACATACTCAATTCCCGCTTGTTATGTACAAGCGAATAATCTTGATTGATTTAACATACACAGGTTTGAAACGAGAGAAGCTTACGATATTCGAAACTCTCATTCAACATACAAAACAATGCATTATCCTTATAAACAAG
>NZ_JBHIQG010000205.1:0-4457 GCF_042196425.1 Bartonella sp. AD328YNZD
CCGCCTTCAAAACGGCGCGATTGAAAATTCACGGTACCACTGAATATGTCACCACTTGCACCACGTATCGCCCACCCCGTTTTGGTACCTAGATCAAAACAAAGAATCGTGTTAATCACAGCGCCACTCCATACAAAACGTATTTTATAAGATTACTATTTTCCCATAAGCGGGGGGAGAAAGATGTGAGAAGTATGCCAACAATATATGATTTATTTTCTTCCACCATTAGTATAGCCGTTGGAGGCTTTGTTTTGTATACAAACTACAAAGCACAAAAAGAAAGATGTTTAGGACAAAAATTGCAAAGTTATAGTGTACGTGAAATTTTTGGACACATGAGTCCAAATAATCCTCAAGACCTTGAAACTTACCTAGAGTTAATCATCCACAATCCTACAAATCAAATAATCAAGATAAATCATATCAAAATACCCAAAGAATATCCGTTTGTATTTAATAAAGTATGCCGCCCAGATCCTAACGAAGCTATCACAGACTCTGAAAGAGATAGAAATGGAATAAAGGTCATCCCAAAAACTCCAAAGCACATTGATTTAATAGACCCAAAACTAAAGCCAGAGCATTTGGGTTTTTTTGATCTTTTTAGCATAAAAGCCAAAAGTAAATTAACTCTTTGGTTTAAGATACACCCAAAAGAACCGTCCTTCAGAAAACCTATAATCATTGTAGTTGAACACACCTCATGTAATGATCCAGAAGCAACGCTTGAAACCAAGTTTTGTCTTGGTTTTTTCCGGTGGACAGACCAGCAAAACGAAACGTGGTTTGATAAACTATTTAAAAGAAAGCTCTTCATGAATAATTCTAATAGCTAAAGCCATATTCCGCACTCCCAATAATAACGGAGTCGCTCCCATATTCTACGGTGCCAAGGTAGAGATGCCATGTATTGTTGTGGTGTTAACATAGACAATTTATAAGTCGTATTGGAAATGTAATTAAAGTTTGGAACTAGGTGATCACCACGTAATCTGCCGCCACCAAAAACAGCCCCTAAACCACTAATCCAACAATTACCTTCGTGACTGAGGTTCTCTTCACTCTCTACCCAGCCACCTAAATCACCTTTCTTTACTTTTCCAAAGCTTCTCAATGCTCGTATTCGGTGTAACTTGAAAGGACCGAGATCAACTGTATCGTCTGTAAGTTCGTATTTCTTTTTACTACTATTAACTAAATCACAACCACTAATAAAACCTGTATCAATCCATGCATCACCACACACACGGGCATTTTCACAAATTATTGCTGTACCGTATACATGTGCATTACCAAAAACTTGAGCATCAAAATAAACAATGGCATTGCCATAAACATGAGCGTTATCATAAACGTTGGCATTACCAAAAACCTTGGCTCGACCGTAAACCCTAGCACTACCATAAACCTTTGCATCGTCCCCAACCCAACAGTCTCCCTCATGACTTAAATTGCTTTCATTTTCAATAAAGCCACCTAGAGCACCTGCGTACACATCTCTAAAATTTCTTAAAGCACGTATACGATGAAGCGTAACTCCATTAACTTCGATTGTTTCATCAGTAGATTCATACTTCTTTTTAACTGTCATCTTATCCACTCCTCACTTACCCTTCTTCTTACTCTTCTTATTCTTATGAGGCGGCGCTTTTACTGCTTCATCACGCGGCTTAAGCTCTTGCTTCAGTTGTTTAATTTCCGTATCACGTGATTGCACATCTTCTTTTAGTGTCCGTATCTTTTCACTTTTCCGTTTAAAATCTTCTCGGTACGCATCTATCTTTTGTTTTAGTTCTTCTATCTCTTGCTTCAGTTCTTTAATTTCCTTGTCACGTTCTTCAATTTCCTTGTCGTCACGTTCTTCTATCTTTTGCTTCAGTTCTTTAATTTCCGTATCACGTGATTGCACATCTTCTTTTAGTGTCCGTATCTTTTCACTTTTCCGTTTAAAATCTTCTCGGTACGCATCTATCTTTTGTTTTAGTTCTTCTATCTCTTGCTTCAGTTCTTTAATTTCCGTATCACGTGATTGCACATCTGCTTCGAGTGTCATTACAACTTCACTTACATTTCTGAACGCCTTTTCATGCTCTTCAGTCTTTTGTTTCAGTTGTTTAATTTCCTCGTCACGTTCTTCAATCTCTTGCTTCAGTTGTTTAATTTCCTTGTCACGTTCTTCAAGATCCGCATCACATTCATCAATTGTCTGCTTGCTTTCCTTTAAATACCTAAACTCATTCTCTTTCATTTTTTTCTTAATATCTTGAACCTGCTCTTTAAGTGCTTTAACTTGATCGCGATAATGCAATGCAATACGAAACATCACTCCGCTTAAGAGCAAAACTGAAACCACTGCTATCCATAAAATTTCATTCGAACTCATTTTGATCTCCTTAAGGCTGCAAACTATCGCCGGTGTGATCAACACCGCGGCTCTTGCAAATTTTCGACATTGGGGGGTGTTGCTCTTGCATTAATCTCTGCAAGCGCTCGGGATAAAAAAAATCTTCTGGACGCAAATCTATCCCATGATCTCGCGCATAATTTAAAAGCATAATTTGGTATTTAGCTGGTATAATGCCGCCTTTACCCTCTCGCTTTTCAAAAGGATAAGTCCATTTATAAACAGCAGATACATGGCATTGAGAAATCAACGACACGCGTTTTGCACCGCCTAAATACTTTATAATCGTAACTGCTGGAGTAATCATGTAATCCAAAATTTTCTGTCATATATTTACGTATTACGCAAATATAAACAAAATTTTCGCAATACGCAACATTGATTATTTAATAATTTTAAGAGAGAAAAATAAAATGGATTTTCAAAAGTTAATAAAAGTGTGGATTAATGAAAAATTAAATGAAATGGGGCATGGAAGCCGTAAGGCTTTAGGGCAACATTTAGGATTGAGTCCATCATCTATTACACGCTTATTATCGATTGATGACTCTGACTCTAAAGCCTACCGTGATATCACTGCAGAAGAGCTAGTGAATCTACACAGTTTCTTTAAGGAGTATCCTCCGTATCCGGCTTTAAGCAAAATAGATCAAGATTTTTATGATCTATATTCGTCTTGCAATGAAGAAGAACGGAGGGCAACTTTAGCGTTTCTTCATACTTTAATCGAATCAAAAAAGCGATAGTTGCTATTTTTTCTTCATTTGATAATTGTGAAAATTTTCTTTTTGCAATCTTATAGCCTTTCATAAAATCTCCAAATATCTATAAAAAATACACTAATCTAAATAAAATAATTTTCGTAATACGGTATTTTTATATTGACATTACCGTAAAACGAAAATATGTTCACTCCATATCTTAGAAAATAACTTTTGCCAATAGGCTGTATGGAGGCATTTGTGAATAAACCAGTGTTTATAAATTCTGATGAAATTCTCTTAGTCATCTGCGAAAATGAAGAACAAAATCTCGCTAAATCTGGTCCTTTCTTAGAAGAAAAGGACATTATCAATTTTATCGACCAAACCGATAATGCTGTCCAAATTTTGCGCGTAGAACCAACGACTAATCGTTGCGAAGATATCTCTGAAGATATTGCCGAATTCTATCTTAAAGAATGTGAAGAGCAGTGTTTCAACGGAAACATTCCTCACGATTTTATTCTACACAGCACAGCATACGGTTTTTTTTTAGATGATATAAAACAGCGCGAATATGATGATGCAATGTATGGTTCTTACGAAAAACAACACCGTTTGCGTCCTTGTGATGTGCTTTAAAAGCTAAAGGCGTTTTTAAAAGACGCCACCTTTTCAAAAAATTCACCACACAATGCAATGCCGTTCTTTTGCAAGAACGACAAAGGCAGAATCTAACTTAAAGGAGTAAAACCATGGAAAAAAAATACGAAATGACTGATGAAACAATCGAAGTTGGGGGCAAAACTCTCCACCGCATTCGTGCATTGAGAGACTTTGGAAGAGTCAAGAAAGGTGACGTTGGTGGTTTTATTGAGCATGAGGGTAACCTCTCTCATGAGGGCGATTGTTGGGTTAGGGATAAGGCAAAGGTTTGCAGTAATGCTCAAATTTATGAGAATGCACAAGTATTTGGACGAGCACGTATCTCATGTAATGCACGTATTTATGGAAATGCTAATGTTTTTGGAAACGCTTGTGTTGAATCCAATGCACATATTTTCGATAATGCGCAAGTTTACGGAATAGCCGAAATTCACGGCAATGCCAAAATTTGTGAAAAAGCTCATATTGGTGGTGAAGCTGTTGTATGTGGTAACACATGTATTTCAGGCAACACACATATTAGTTATAGTAGAAAAGCCGAACATATCCCTAGGAAAAGACAGAGCGTATAAGCACTTTCTAACAACCAACCATTTTTAAACACAAGCGTGATTCACGCCACGGGGGAATTGCGCGCAAATCAAGGAAACAATAATGACAAATTCTACTTTTTTAAAAGAAAT
>NZ_JBHIQG010000206.1:0-4406 GCF_042196425.1 Bartonella sp. AD328YNZD
CGTATGAAAAGTGGGGCAGAGCAAACATTGGTTCAACATTATTTGGATCGTTTTTCTAAAAGTTCTGGTGCTGTAGGCTTTCATTTAAAAAAGTTACAAGAGATACCAGAAAGTCGTGCTCAAA
The DNA here is from genome assembly GCF_042196425.1 of Bartonella sp. AD328YNZD. Classification (NCBI taxonomy): domain Bacteria; kingdom Pseudomonadati; phylum Pseudomonadota; class Alphaproteobacteria; order Hyphomicrobiales; family Bartonellaceae; genus Bartonella; species Bartonella sp. AD328YNZD. The sequence goes on from NZ_JBHIQG010000206.1 coordinate 125, forward strand.
CAGTTTGTCAACGTATGGAGGAAGAGGGGAGAAAACTTATTGAATTTTTACCTGAAAAATGTCGATTAATTGTGTTAGATGAGCGTGGAGAATCGATTTCGTCAACTTCTTTTTCTGAAAAATTGAGGTGTTATCGTGATGAGGGAATTCGAGATGTCGTCATTGCTTTGGGAGGACCTGATGGGCATAATGAGCAAATAAGGAAGCGTGCTGATTTTCTTTTATCTTTTGGTTTGATGACGTGGCCACATCAAATTGCACGTATTCTTCTTACAGAACAACTTTATCGCGCTGTAACAATTGAAAATAATCATCCGTATCATCGTTTTTAATATTTTTGTTCAATTTTTAGCACTTATTTATATGTTTATTAATATTGTTTTAGCTGACACCATTTAAAGCATCTCTAATGTATACGATGAGGTGTCATGGTTTTTGCAAATGAAAAAGCTTCTTCATAGAAAGATGCTATATTTATATGAGGAGTGCGTCATATTTGTCATTCTGCTCTTGAGTATGTTTTTTTGCTTTTCTGTATCGCATGCGGAAGATACAATGAGGAGTACGGAAGTCCATAAAGAATTGGGAGAAATTCGCCAAAATATTTCACTTTCGCGTGAGCGTGTTGCTTTTCTTATGCATCAAGTTGAGCATTTAAAAAAAGATCAACGTGTTTTGAGTGATGCACTCATAAAGGCGGCTAAAGAAGAACGTATAGTAGCAGATGATATTGCTAAAAGGGAAGAAAAGCTTAAAAAAATGATAGAAAAGCGGGTACAAGTCTATCAAAGTTTAAAAAATCGTCGTGCTGAATTTGCAGAAGTTCTTGCAATTTTGGAGCGTATGGGATTGAATCCGCCTCCTGCTCTTATGATACAGCCAGAGGATGCGTTGGCTTCTATCCGTAGTTCTGTTTTATTAGGTACAGTTATTCCTCAGATGCAGGAGAAAACACGAGATTTAACAGTAAAACTCAAGGAGTTGACCAATTTGAGTAATTCCATTACTAGGGAATATACAGGATTAAAGACAAAACTGCAAAATCAAGCAGAGCAGCGAAAACGTTTAGAGCTTTTATTAGACAAAAAAAACAAACTACAAACAAAATCAGAAAAAGAACTTACAGAACAGCAACGAAAAAATATTGCTCTTGCTAAAAAAGCGCAGTCTTTGGAAGAATTGATTTTAGAGCTTGATCGTCAGTCAAAACTTAGCTCTGATGCATCAGTACAGGTACGGAAAAGTTTGCAATTGTTAGAACAGTCCAATTTTGAAAGCCGAAAAGGTTCTTTACTTTTTCCTGTTTCAGGAAAAAGAATTCGATTTTCTCATAATAATTCGCAGATTACGCGCTTTGGTGAAACGATAGAAACAGAGTCAGGAGCTGTTGTTATATCACCTGTGGATGCTTTTGTTGCTTTTGCTGGGCCATTTCGTTCTTACGGACATTTAATCATTCTCAACGTTGGAAATGGTTATCATATCATTCTTACTGGAATGTCGAGAATTAATGTAAAACAGGGGCAGTTTGTTCTTTCAGGTGAGCCTCTGGGTATAATGGAGATGCAATTTATTTCAAACAGTGTTGCATTGGATATAGGAAAAACTTCTCCAATGCTTTACATTGAGTTTAGAAAGCAGGGAAAACCTGTAAATCCAACTCCTTGGTGGCAGACTGAAAAAATAAGAAGGAGCCAAAATGATTCGTAAAGTTATTCTTTTGGTCGCTGGGGTATTGCTCGGCGCCTGTTCAATGATTATGGTGCAGTCTGTTGCTGCGAATAATGAAGATAATGCATATAAAAAGCTAGCTATATTTGGCGATGTTTTTGAGCGTGTGCGTATGCAATATGTTACAGTTCCAGATGATAAAAAGCTTATTGAAAATGCTATCAATGGCATGCTCACATCACTGGACCCTCATTCATCTTATTTGAATGCCGAAGAAGCCAAGGATATGCGGGATTCTACGAAAGGAGAGTTCGGAGGTCTTGGTATTGAGGTCACTATGGAAAAAAACTTAATTAAAGTCGTTTCACCAATGGATGATACTCCTGCTTCAAAAGCAGGTATTCTAGCAGGAGACCTTATTTCAAAAATTGATGATGTACAAACGAATGGTCAAACATTGAATGAAGCTGTTAATAAGATGCGAGGGGCTCCTGGAACACCAATTACCTTAACAATTATTCGTTCTGGCGTTGATAAGCCATTTGAAGTGAAGATTATTCGTGATATTATCAAAGTAAAAGCGGTGAAATATCGGGTTGAGGGTGACATTGGATATGTGAGAGTTATTCAGTTTTCTGAGCAGACATTAAATAATCTTCTAGCGGCAATTAAAGATATCCAATCTAAAATTCCTGAAGATAAGCTAAAAGGTTACGTTCTTGATTTGCGGCTTAATCCGGGTGGGCTTTTAGATCAAGCTGTTAATGTTTCGAGTGCTTTTCTCAATAAAGGTGAAATTGTGTCGACTCGTGGGCGCAAAAAGAGTGATGTGACAAGATTTGATGCGAAGCCAGGTGATGTCATCAATGGAAAACCGCTCATTGTTCTTATTAATGGTGGTTCGGCAAGTGCTTCCGAAATTGTTGCGGGTGCATTGCAAGATCATCGTCGTGCAACAATTTTAGGGACGCAGTCTTTTGGTAAAGGATCTGTTCAAACAATTATTCCTTTGGGTGAAAATGGGGCTTTACGCTTAACAACAGCACTTTATTACACGCCATCTGGCACTTCTATTCAAGGAACAGGGATCACGCCTGATATTATTGTAGAGCAGCCACTCCCCGAAAAATATAAGGGTTATGATGTAAAAGTTGGTGAGTCTGCATTAAAAGGACATATCAAAGGAAAACGAGAGAGTAATAAAGGATCTGGTTCAGCTGCTTTTGTTCCCAAAGACCCTAAAGATGATATTCAATTGAATGAGGCCTATAAACTATTACGAGGTGAAATGGTAAATGCAGCGTTTCCACCAGATCCCAATAAGGATGTGTTAAAGTGAGAATTGATATCTATAGCTTGCGATTTTGAGGAATATTAAATGGATGCAGGTATTAATTTGAAGATTCTTCCATATCGCAAATGTGTTGGGATTGTTGTCTTTAATCATGAGGGTAAAGTGTGGGTTGGGCGTCGTTTAATGATGCCCATTCATCCAGATGCAGATATTGACATATCTCATCGTTGGCAGCTTCCTCAAGGAGGGATTGATGAAGATGAAAAACCATTAGATGCAGCGTATCGTGAACTTTATGAAGAAACGGGTATTCGATCTATAAAGTTGATTAAAGAAGCACAAAATTGGTTTCACTATGATTTTCCACAAGAACTTATTGGGTGCACATTAAGCAATAAATATCGTGGACAAATACAAAAGTGGTTTGCTTTCCAGTTTACAGGAAAGCTTTCTGAAATTGCGATTAATCCGCCGCCAGAAGGCAATAAAGCGGAGTTCGATCAATGGAAATGGGTTGATCTAGAAACCCTTCCTTTAATTGTTGTTTCTTTTAAAAAGCATGTTTATATGAAAGTTGTTAGCGAATTTCGAGGTAGCCTTCGGTTGTTATAAAAGCTATATGACTATAAGAAAGCTTTTTGTATTGAGATGCTTTATATTAATTTATAAATAATAAATATGTTTCTCTTTTATGTAAAGAACAGGGATATAAAATGAAAAAGTTATTTAATTTACTTATAGTTTGTACTCTTTTGAGTATTTCATCTGTTGCATTTGCAACAGGTTCAAAGCCTTCTGCACCAAAAGATGCAGTAGAGACATTACCAAATGGTGCTTCTTCTTTAACTGAAACCTATGGCTTGTGGACCATTAATTGTGGGTTACAAGAAGGGAAAAAAGTTTGCTTTATGCATCGTCAAGAAGTAAATGAGCAAGGGCGTGTTGTTGTGGCTATGAGCCTTATTCTCAATGCTGAGGGTGTTGTATCAGGTAGCTTAACCGTTCCTTTTGGCATTTTGGTTTCTAAACCTGTTCGTTTGCAAGTTGATGAAGGGAAAGCTGTTATTGAAACTGGTATAAGGACTTGTGTGCCAGCAGGTTGTGTGGTTCCTGTCGTTTTTGACAAAAATCACGTAGCAGCTTTGCGTTCTGGAAAACAGTTAAAGTTGGCGATGACAATTGCTGCTGCAGGTGAACCAGCTTTGAATGATTTATTTATTCAGCTAGATGGTTTTAGCAGTGCTCTTAATCGTTTGACTGCTTTGCAAAAATAATTTTAAAACTAAAAACGGCCTTTTAAAGGCCGCTTTTAGTTTG
>NZ_JBHIQG010000207.1:0-4363 GCF_042196425.1 Bartonella sp. AD328YNZD
GATGTTGAGCATGTGAACAAATGGCGTGAACATGCAAGGGAGGATTTTCAATTTTACAATGGTGATCAGTGGAATGATCAAGATTTAGCGGCTTTAAAAGAACAACGCCGCCCCGTTATGACGTTTAATCGCATTGCACCATTGGTTAATGCTGTAGTTGGTTCAGAGCGTAACAATAAACGAGAGGTGCAATTCATTCCTCGTCAAATAGGCAAGGCATTGCCAAGTGAATTGCTTACAGGAGCAGCAGAATGGTTTAGAGATGTGGCGCATGCGGAATATGCGGATAGTGATGCTTTCCAAGACGCTGTCATCTGCGGCATGGGGTGGACCGATACGCGGCTTGATTATGAAAACAGTATAGATGGTGAACCGGTTATTACGCGTTTAGATCCTTTAAAAATGGTTTGGGATAGTGCAGCAGTGCAACCGAATTTAACCGATGCACAACGCATGTGGTATGTCGACCGCAAGCCTTTGGAAGTTGCCAAGCAGATGTTTCCCAAAGCCCATTGGAGTGAACTCAGTGCAGATTGGGCAAGGGATGGGAGCTCTCATGAAGGTGTTCACCATAATGATCTTGATTATTACAGTGATGAGAAGGGCATTGATGTTGAAAACGGTCGTCGGATGGTCACGCTTGTTGAATGCCGTTGGTTTGAAAGCGAGCGATACTACAAGGCTCCTGATTTAGAAACGGGTGAATTGCGTGATTATAGCGAAGAGGAATTTAAGCAATTACAGTGCATGATGCCCGATATTCAAGGGGCGGCTTTCAATAAAAAGGTTGTAAAACGCGCTTTTTTAGGGAGGAAATTGCTTGAATGCCCCGATCAACCTTTGGTTCCAGCGGGTCAATTGGGTTGGGAGTGTATAACGGGGTATTTTGACAAGATAGAACGACAATTTTATGGGGTTGTAAGACCGACAAAAGATCCACAACGATGGGCGAATAAATATTTCAGTCAAGTGATGCACATTCTCAATAGCCAATCCAAAGGCGGGATAATGGCAGAGCGGGGCGCATTTGAAGATGAGAGAGAAGCTGTAAAGAGTTGGAGCAGGGTTGATAGTATTACGGTTTTAAAAAATGGCGCTTTGGCAGGTGGTAAGATACAGCCCAAACCCGTAGCGCAATTCCCAACCGGTTTTTTCCAACTGTTTAATGAAGCCAAGGAAGCGATTAACCAAGTAACAAGATATTGATTTATAATGATAATCTAGCGTTATTCATATTGAATGAGAGTCCCGAATAACGTAAGATTCTCTCATTTCAAATCTGTTTATCTTGAATCAATCAAAACCACACCCTTGCACGTCAAAAGCGGGGCTGGCGTGTGGGTAAAATTTATACAAGAAAGGACTAAAAATGGCTCTTATGAACCGTCTTAATGCAAGGTCTGTCGCAACATTGGGGGCTGGCAAATATAATGATGGTGCCGGCTTGCTACTCCATAAGCGTAAAGATGGAGGTGCTCAATGGCTTTATCGTTATACCATTCACGGGCGTCGTCGCGAAATGGGCTTGGGGGCATTAAGACATGTCTCTTTAAAAAAAGCCCGTGAATTAGCAAACCAATGGCGTTCTGTTTTGCATGAGGGTCGTGACCCCATTAAAGAGCGCAATAAACAAAAGCGTGAAGCAATAAGCAATCTTCATTATTTAAAAGATATTGCTTTAGAGACTTTTGAAAGTCGTAAAGCTGAATTAAAAGGGGATGGTAAAAATGGGGATTGGTTTTCGCCTTTAAAACTGCATATTTTACCAAAATTAGGCTGTCTGCCCGTTTCAGAAATTACACAAACAGAGATACGCAACACACTCGCCCCTATTTGGCATTCAAAAGCTGGAACAGCTAATAGAGCTCTTATTCGTCTCAATATGTGTCTCAAACATGCGGCTGCATTAGGATTGGATGTTGATTTACAAGCAACAGAAAAAGCACGTGCTCTTTTAGGTAAACAACTTCATAAAACTATTAATAGACCAGCTATGGATTGGAAAGATGTGCCGGCTTTTTATAAAACACTTTGTGAAAAAACAACTATGACGAATTTAGCTTTGCGTTTGCTTATTCTTACAGGGGTTCGTACCAATCCTTTGTGTCATATTCATAAAGATCAAGTTGAGGGGGATATATGGACAATCCCTGCTGAGAATATGAAAGGAAGACGCGATGCTACAACAGAATTTCGTGTCCCTTTATCATCAGAGGCATTAGAAATTTTGAAACAAGCACGCCTTTTATCTCGCAATGAATTCTTTTTTTCTGCAACAGGTCGGGGTCCCCTTGGTGAGAAGTGTATGGCTACGTATATGAGAAAAAATAAACTTGATGCCTGCCCCCATGGATTTCGCTCTAGTTTACGCAATTGGCTTGCTGAAACAACCGATGCCCCCTATGAGGTCGCTGAAACTATTCTAAGTCATACAGTAGGAGGACAAGTAGAGCGTGCCTATCGTCGTACGGACTATTTAGAGCAGCGCCGGGTCTATATGGATAAATGGGCGGCTTATGTCACCGGTCAATCTTAAGATATGGGGTAATTTACCCCATGATCTGTGGATAACTTTCTCTCTCTTCTCTCTCATTCGCTCTCAATAAGACTCATAAATTATCACATGATAAATTATATGATAATATATTGTTTTCTATAAATAAAATACCTTCAAAAATGAACCAAAATGTGCTTAATAAATAGGCATGATTTGGTTCTATTTTTTATTATGAAAGGATTTTAGAATGACAGAAAATGATATTCTTTTAACAGACCGTGAAAGTGCAAAATTGCTTCATATGAGTGTCTCAACATTCCGCCGTCATGTTACCAATGGCTCTCTCCCAAAACCTTTAAAATTTGGTTTTTTATCCCGTTGGTTACAATCGGATCTTTTGAATGTCATCGAACAAGCGAAACAGCAACGTTATAACGACGTGGCATAAAAAAACCTTGTCACGTAAGGACGGACAAGGCTTTCTCAAACTCATCACCTTAGAGATAGCACAATCCGTCCTATGACACAACGTTATAGGATTTAAAATGATGTGTTCTTTTAAGAATGCGCAAGGTATCACACGTGCCTTGCGTGGTACTTGGCATGGGCGTTATGGAACAGCCCGTTGCCCTGCTCATGATGATAGGCTGCCTAGTTTATCTATTTCTAATGGAAATGATGGGCGTCTTTTACTCTATTGTTATGCTGGCTGCTCTTTTAGAGAGATCATACAAGCGCTTATTAGAATTGGCTTGCTTGGAAAACAAGCTTATGCTCACACGCTCTCTTTCTCAAAACAGTTTTGTGCTGATCTCAAACGAGTAAAACAGAAAGCAGAGAGAGCAAAAGCAATTTGGCAACAAAGCCAACCAATCAAAAATACTTTAGCAGAAACCTATTTACGCATGCGGGGGATCACATGTGATTTGCCTGCTGATTTACGTTTTCATAGCAAATGTCCACACCCCTCTGGAGTTACACTCCCCGCGTTGGTTGCTCTTGTTAAGGGGGCTGGCTCCTTTGCCATTCATAGAACCTTTTTAAAAGACAATGGCTGCAAAACAGATCAAAAACCAGCCAAAGCTATGTTGGGATCTGTCACGGGTGGTGCTGTGCATTTAAGCCAAGACAATCCAAAACATCTGGTCATTTGTGAGGGCATTGAAACCGGTCTGGCTCTACTGTCTGGGTTGTTAACAGAGCCCGTAAATTTATGGGCGTCCCTTTCAACTCATGGCATGATGCATGTGAATTTACCCAAAACCAAAGCCCGTCTGACAATTGCAATGGATGGCGATGATGCGGGGCGTAAAGCAGGTTTTACCCTCGCTGCACGTGCCTATAGACAAGGCTTTAAGGTCTTTATCATGCAAGCACCCTACGGTCTAGATTTCAATGATGTTTTGATACTAAAAGGTATAAATAAATGAGAGAGAATAACAACAATATTGTCGATACCAACAATCAAAATGTTTCATGCAATGATAACGATAATGTTTTTTTTAATGATAAGACTTGTTTAGAAGCCATTCCTTATAAGCAAGCATTGCAACAAAATGGTTGGGGGGAATTAAAACCACTTGAATATACTCTCTTACCCGTCGAGCCTTTTAAAATATTACAGCTGCCAATGTCATTAATGGACTATGTTTATGACGTTGCTGATAGTCAACAATCTTCTCTCGATTTTATTGCTATCTCTGCTCTCTGTGGTTTGGCTGCTGTGATTGGTAATGGCGTGCGGGTTGCCCCAAAACAACATGCCAATTGGAAAATTGTTCCTAATCTCTGGGGTGCCATTGTGGGGGAACCTTCGACCATGAAAACAGGTACCATGGACGCTGCTTTAGAACCTCTTTATGAATT
>NZ_JBHIQG010000208.1:0-4358 GCF_042196425.1 Bartonella sp. AD328YNZD
CACATCAGATGCTGCTTTATCAGCTGCTTCAGGTGCTTTTTTCACTGCATCAACAGCCTTATCAACAGCGTCAGTGGCTTTTTCTATCACATCAGATGCTGCTTTATCAGCTGCTTCAGGTGCTTCTTTCACTGCATCAACAGCCTTATTAACGGCGTCAGTGGCTTTTTCTATCACATCAGATGCTGCTTTATCGGCTGCTTCAGGTGCTTCTTTCACGTCATCAGTTGCCTTATTAACGGCGTCAGTGGCTTTTTCTATCACATCAGATGCTGCTTTATCGGCTGCTTCAGGTGCTTCTTTCACGTCATCAGTTGCCTTATCAACTGCATCAACTTTATCCGTATCATGTGCAGGATATTCGGAAGCCTTTCGTGCTGCACTTTGAACAAGTGAAGTAGAACAAGCTATAAAAACCCCCATATAAAAGAGTGTTTTCCAATTGATTTTACGATACATTCTTTTCTCCCCTTAAGAGCTTATTGAATAGTTGAAACAAACAATCTTCTTTTTAATGACTATTCATGTCATTCAACGTTGTCACAGCACGTCGATTTTGATTCCAACAGGAAATATCATCACATACTGCTACAGGTCTTTCTTTTCCGTAAGAAATTGTTTGAATCCGTTGTGCAGACACACCTAGAGACACCAAATAGTTTCGCACAGCAACAGCACGGCGCTGTCCAAGTGCCAAGTTATATTCACGTGTTCCCCTCTCATCAGCATGACCTTCGATCATAATAGAATAATAAGGATAATGAAGCAACCATTCTGCTTGGCGCGTTAAAACACGTTCAGCATTAGCATCAAGTGAAGAAGAATCGAGACCAAAAAACACGCGATCACCCACACTAACTGTAAATTCTTGTCCTGAGCCTGGTGACACCTGATTCAAACCAGCATCATTCATATAAGCGCCATTCATACCGTTAAGTGCACCAACATTTTTTTTGCCACACCCACCCAGGCATAGTGAGAAAAGAAAAAGGATAGCTAAAGAATGAGAGATGTTTTTTTTGGTAGAGCGCATAGTCCGTTTCTCCTTGAATTTCGTAAAGAAGGGTAAATTCTTAAAAATATTTTTAAGAATAACCGTTAATTCCTAATGAAGACGAAATTTTTTCTGTTTTTTTCGTCCTCATTTTTACTTTTAAGTCTCTGCCAATTTTTCTTCTCTTCAGCCATTCCTCTAACATTTTCATAAGAAATGTTTCCCTTATGAGTCATGGCTTTTTATGCATCATCTTGATCTTGACTATTTTTTTGCAGCGCGTTCAACTTTGCAAAAACTTTATCAGCGTCAAAAGTCTTATGCAGATTTTCTTCGCTCTCATTTTCCTCTAGAGCAGCGTTTTCCGTCACAGAAGCGGGAAGCAACGACCTATCTTCTTCTGCTGCAACAGGACGATTTTTCGCCGCACGCTGGAGCTCAAAATCTAAATCGATTTGTGAACACAAACCAAGTCCTACAGGATCAAGAGGAACCAAATTTGCACTATTCCAATGGGTTCTAAGGCGGATTTGTTCAATTGTCGCTTTTGTTGTCCCAATCAACCGTGCAATTTGTGCATCTTTCAACTCGGGATGGTTAGTGACCAACCATAGGATACCATTGGGACGATCCTGGCGTCGAGAAAGAGGGATATAGCGCGCCCCTTTACGTTTTTTTTCAGGAATATGCACCCTCGATTGAGAAATTTTCAAGCGTGCGTTTTGATCAGCCTCCACCCGTGCAATTTCACTGCGCGTCAATTGCCCAGAACTAATCGGATCTAAACCTTTAATACCATAAGCCGCATCACCATCGGCAATAGCTTTTACTTCCAAGACATGCAATTTACAAAATTCTGCAATCTGATCAAAAGAAAGAGCTGTATTATCAACCAACCAAACAGCTGTTGCTTTGGGCATCAAAAGTTGCGTTGCCATTTTTATAAATCCTCTTCTGCGCCTCTTCTATGAGGCAGGTTACCGCCCACTCAAGAGCACTGGAACTTTTTATATGCTTAGGTCTCTCCAACCACTCCTAAAACAAAGCGCGGCATGGAATAAACCATTTTGCTATGAAATTACATTCTGTTATAGCGTTATTTTTGCTCAACGACAAGAGATCTCTCTTGTAATGATCCTCAACTAAGGTCTCTTTACCTTTAAGATGAATTTTCTTATAAAGGGTTTATTCGATTATTTCACCTCATGCTGTGGCACATTTATTCTGGTGGGATGCGAGCTTTATCGCCTTAAATTCTAAAAAGTGTCCAACTGGAAAGAAAGCCCTCAAACAGGAAGGAAAACTATGGCAGGCCATTCACAATTTAAAAATATTATGCACCGTAAAGGGCGTCAAGATGCTATGCGCTCGAAAATATTTTCTAAGCTTGCGCGCGAAATTACCGTAGCAGCAAAACAAGGTGCTCCTGATCCAGCCATGAATCCACGTTTAAGGCTGGCTGTTCAAAATGCCAAAGCACAATCGATGCCGAAAGATAATATTGAACGCGCAATTAAAAAAGCGTCAGGCACCGATGTCGAAAATTATGATGAAGTGCGCTATGAAGGCTATGGGCCAGGAGGCGTTGCCGTCATTGTTGAAGCTTTAACCGATAACCGCAACCGCACTGCTTCAAATGTGCGCGCCGCCTTCACAAAATCAGGAGGAGCCTTAGGGGAAACAGGTTCTGTAAGTTTCATGTTTAATCGGATTGGTGAAATAATCTATAAGCCAGAAGCAGGAACAGCCGATAACATCATGGATGCAGCAATTGAAGCCGGTGCTGAAGATGTACAATCAGAAGAAACCGGACATCATATTACCTGTGCATTTGAAGATATTGGTGAAGTTTCAAAAATGCTTGAAGCAAAACTTGGTGAAGCAGAATCGATTAAAACAATTTGGAAAGCCACCACCCTTGCACCAATAGATGAAGAAAAAGCTTTATCTGTTTTACGACTGATTTCAACATTAGAAGAAGATGATGATGTGCAAAATGTTTATGCCAATTTTGATATCAGCGATGAGATTTTGGCAAAATTATCTGTATAATTTCCATCATTTGCACAAGCCCTCTCTTCATTCATGAGGGCTTCAAAAGCATTTGTCACCCCTCCTATCCGCACAATAAAAGCCCCGCGTCAATAGCGGGGAAAATCTGTCTGTACAACAAGAAACCACAATCAATTCCAGAAAACATAATCCCAAAAAGAAAAGCATACACAAAACTCTGTAGTCTCACGCCTTTCTTACATGCCCAAAAGATTATCCCTATATTCCTCTCTATTCGATCTTGTTGTTCTTTAAGATTAACCTCCCCGCCTTCAAGTGATGAAAATGATCTAGCCTGTAAAAAATTCGAATTTTCTTAACGTATTCCTATGACGAAGCACCCATGAAATTCACTTTAAACTTAAGACTCAACAAACATGCACTCCCCTAAATATTCGCCACGCACCTAAAAAACACTTAGAATATATCAAGGAGGGTTTATACGCCCTATATCCCCACACCTCAAAGGGCAGTGTTTTTACAACATCACAGAATAAAAATAAGCAAATGGAAAGCCAGAGCTAATTGTTTAGCAAAGTATTGTACAAAAAGCCGGTACATCCCTCTAATCTGTTGCGGATAAATTTTTGACTTTATGGCATTAACTTTATGACATCGTATGTTTTTAAAATAACGTCATTTATCTTAAAATCTGTCCTTTTGCTCTTACCGATCAATCAATATTCAGACCTAAAACAACCGCGTACTCGAATAAAATACATCAGAGAGCAACAGCCCCCTGACAAGACCAAATTCTTCACAAACAAAATTGAAAAGGAAGTTTAAAAAAATATATATAGCGACACTTTTAATAAAAAGTTGAAATCTAGAGACTTCAGAATTTTCGACTCTATTTTTTCAAGGTATTGTTTTGAATTTTTTAAGCATTTTCCCCCAAGGAAATTCCATTATCGATCAACAACCGTAGATGATAGATGAAATCTACATAAATCCCCATGCCCACTATAACCAATTCCTGCTTTTAAATAATTAAAAACTATTGAGATTGTGTAAAATTGAGACTGTATTCCTTCTATATTCTGTTTTTAAGCATTTTGTTTTACTGTATATTGAGCAATGGCGACCATGCTGGATCCGAAGCATCATTGGGTGTAGGGAGTTGTCGTTCATTGCGTCCGGTAATGTCAATCGTATAGATTTTTGGTCCCATACCGGGATTTTTGCGAAAGAACATCAGCACACGACCATTGGGGGCCCACGTTGGTCCTTCATTATGAAAACCCGTGGTTAAAATTCGTTCTCCTTGTCCATCTGGGCGCATAACACCGATAGAAAATTGTCCGCTTAATTG
>NZ_JBHIQG010000209.1:0-4358 GCF_042196425.1 Bartonella sp. AD328YNZD
TTTGGGAACGACAACCCCTTAATACTGCTTAAAACAATGCAAGAAAAATGTGAGAAAACCCCCTTGTAATATAGGAGAAGAATTTATAAATAAAACGTTAACTTTTGTGTTTCTTATAGAGAACATAATGATATATAAAAATAGGAGAAAAATTCGTTTCGTTTATTCATAATTCAATCAGATCGCTTCATCACGCAGTAAAATTTCCCATCATTTAGTCAAGTTTTCCCACGTTTCAATCAATTGAATGGAAGGTGACTGTCTTTTTTTGTGCATAGTATAAGAAAATGAAATCATAGCGCTCTTTAAATTCAAATAGTTATAAAAATAAACCAACATTTTATATTAATAGCCAGCAATATTGAAAGAATACAAACAGTGAAATATAGCGGAACCGTCGAAGACCTTAAAAATATAGTTAAAACAGCTGGATATAAAATCATAGAAGTTAAGTCTCTATCACTTAATTCTTCTAGAGGATATCAGATCAAAACCTCCGAAGGAGGCGTTATTAATTGGTATGAAAGCACAGGAACAATCAACGTTCAAGGCAAAGAAAACATAAAACAAAAGCTAACAGAAGATTTAGCAAAGCATCTAGAAGAAACATCAACGATTCCTTCCTCAAAAACTGCTTCCAATCCTTCAAATAAAAAAATTTTTATTGTTCATGGTCATGATTATTATGCCTTAACGGAGCTTGAAAATGTTCTTCTCAAGCTTGGTCTCGAACCATACATCTTACAAAATACGAGTGGCAATGGTTTACCCATCATTCAAACTTTGAAAAAAGAAATTTGTGACAGTTCTATAAGTTTTGGTATTGTACTCCTCACGCATGATGACATGGGTTATGCTATATCTCAAGGTGCAGAAAAAATTCAACCCCGTGCACGACAAAACGTTATTTTCGAAATGGGCATGTTAGCTGCCGCACTTCCTCTTGAGAGGATTGCTATTCTACAAAAAGAAGGCATTGAAATGCTTTCAGATATTAATGGAATTATATACCTTCCTTTTAAAGAACAGGTAAACGAAACATTTACCAAACTTATTAAGCGCTTAAAAGAAGTTGATTTCTCTTTTAATACAGATACAATTCATGCATTAAATTAAATTTGAATAATGCTTATGTTTATTTTTTAAAGCGCACGCCTAAAACCACGTAGCACCCCACCACATTCCACAGACACACCCATTCTATAGGCTCAAAGAAACGATTACCCTCACCCTTTTTCAAACAGCAAGCAATTGTGCAAATTTAAATGAAGAGACCGCGTGTGAATTCATTACCGTGAAAGAAATCATTTTAGTCTCTTTGATAAACGCGGGGCTGTTGTCATAATTTTGATGGACTTGCAAAGTTTAAGAGGCAGCCTCTCATTCGATTAAAGAAAAATAGGAAATTCACGTCGGGCATGTACTACAGCTACAATTTCGATTTGATTTGCAGCTACTCGATACAATATAAGGTAATTTGGATGCGCTACAATTTCTCGTAATCCTGATACCTTCTCACTCTGTCTGTATAAATATGGATGTTCAGCCAATGGCAGTACGGATGCTTCCAAAAACCTTTTCATTCGGCGCGCAGCAGATGGATTTTCGCGAGCAATATAAGTTAAAATCTGACGCAAATCGTCGCGCGCCGAAGACAACCAAACAACCGGAAGCATCACTTTTTCTGTTCAGCTTCAAGCTGACTGATTATAACTTCCATTTCAGCCATAACCTCATCATGCGGAATAGGAGGATATGGATTTGCAAGACTGCTCGCTACCTTATCGCGCAGCCATGCAGTGTAGCTGCTTTCCTGTTCAACGGTTTCGAACTCTGAAATTAGCGGAGAAAGGGTGGTCTTCATAATATATGTCCTTTCTATTCCTGAATATTGAAGATAATTACTCTTGGCTATGTTGTCAATACTAGCGAATTGAAAATGTTTAACTTTTAAGCGTCCAAAGTTCTTTTGATCTTGAAACTTAAGGCTTTTTACCCCTCTCAAAAAACACGGGGCTGTTGTCATGATTTTGGTAATTATTCCAGAAAGGTTTAAGAGGCAGATAGCCTCTCATTAAAAAACAAATTTTGTAAGTAAAAAACTATTTTTATTGTAAATTTCCTGAAATTACTTTATGAATTAAAAGATGTTTTGGTCGCATACGCAACGACCAAGAGGGTCTTGAAAGCCCGAAAATCTAAACATGAATTTACCCCACTTTGTGGGTATCCCGGAATTCCGGGAGTTTTTGCTATGTCCAGGTGTTCTCAGCACTAAAAGCAAAAAAGGCTGATTTGAGTTCAGTATTTTCAAGCTCCCGGAATACTCATGCGAGGGCGCTCGCGACCGGCGGGGGGCTTTAAAATGCAAACCAGAGATCTTGATAACGACATTTTCATTGGCAAAAAAATTCGTTTGAGACGAAAAATGTTGAAGATGTCTCAAAAAACATTAGGTCAGCACTTAGGTGTCACTTTCCAACAAATCCAGAAATATGAAAACGGCTTAAATCGTGTCAGTGCAGGACGATTAAAGAGAATTTCTGATATCTTGGATGTTCCCATTGCCTTTTTTTATGCGGATATCATCACAAAACAACAGCCCCCATATCTTCATGATGAAATCGCATCAAGCACAGAAGAATATCTGCTACTCAAAAGATTTAGAGTTTTACCAACGGTAAAAAAGAAAGCTTTTTTACAGCTGATCTCTGATGAGAATGCAAGCTAATATCACGCGATAGCATGCGCTATTCATAATCCCCCTTTGTGAATACTTTATTGCTTGAAGGCAAAACATACCACCTCTCTGTTTTAAGAAACGACACGTTAAGAGACACTATTTTAATTTTTATTGTAAATTTCTTGAAATTACTTTATGAATTAAAAGATGTTTTGGTCGCATACGCAACGACCAAAAGGGGCCTTGAAAACCCTAAGTTCTAGCGTAAAGATGAACCCACTTTGTGGGTATCCCGGAATTCCGGGAGTTTTTGCTATGTCCAGGTGCTCTCAGCACTAAAAGCAAAAAGGCTGACTAGAACTCAGTATTTTCAAGCTCCCGGAATACTCATGCGAGGGCGCTCGCGACCGGCGGGGGGCTTTAAAATGCAAACCAGAGATCTTGATAACGACATTTTCATTGGCAAAAAAATTCGTTTGAGACGAAAAATGTTGAAGATGTCTCAAAAAACATTAGGTCAGCACTTAGGTGTTACTTTCCAACAAATCCAGAAATATGAAAACGGCTTAAATCGTGTCAGCGCAGGGCGCCTAAAGAAAATTTCTGATATCTTGGATGTTCCCATTGCCTTTTTTTATGCGGATATCTTAACAAAACAACAGCCCCCATACCTTCATGATGAAATCGCATCAAGCACAGAAGAATATCTGCTACTCAAAAGATTTAGAGTTTTAACCTCGATAAAACAGAAAGCCATTTTACAGTTACTCGCTGATCGGAATGAGAACTTTTAACATCATGATACAGAGCACTATACTCTCTGTTCTTGGCTTTCTTTCCACACTTCAAAGGACGAAAATCCCTTTCCTATCCGGTTGGTAAACAATCCTGTTTCTCAAGAACTGCTTCTTCTTAGCTTCCCATTTCATATGGTTCGTTTCACAAGATTGTATGGACAAGCCCTCTTTTGAAGATTTACCACATACTCTTATAAAAACACTATATGGTAAATTTTACACCTTACAGTACTACAGCTCAAACAATAGCATTTTACAGTACAACAGGATAAGCACTCATGCGTATTTTTCAAAAAGCGCCCCTCAAAAAGCAATGCTTGAAAATTTATTTGGTTGATCTGGAGCAGTATACGCATCATTTTATAAGGATGATGAAGGATGTAATCTTAACATGTAGGTGCAAAAGATCGCCTTTTTATCGCAATCACTAAAAGTAAAAGTTTATTTAAAATAGGCGCTGCAAGAGGCACTACAAGAAGCCTTAAGTTAAGGCTGGAACCATTATTTATTGATGAATTACCGCTTGAGTGAAAACCGATATGTTGTTAATAAAGTTATGGACAGAATTGCTGTTATTTCAATGTAAGAGCTTTGCAAAAAAGAGCAACAATAAGTAAGGGGAATTAAAGATGTTAAAATATTTATTGTTGTCACCAGTTGTGTTGGTGGCTGGTTGCGCATCTGTAGGGAGTTATTCATCAAATTATGTTGATCAAAGTCTTACAAAGCGTCAGGCACAATTAGTCGCTAACAAATTTATTAGCGATATCAAGAGACCTCTACCACCAGCTACAACCACACTTCTTATAAAGAAAAATAATACAGCAGACAACTTTACTCCTGTATTTATCAATCTGTTGCGACAAAATGGATATAAT
>NZ_JBHIQG010000210.1:0-4346 GCF_042196425.1 Bartonella sp. AD328YNZD
TTTTTGCAAAAAATCACGATGTTTATCAATCCCTATCGCTAATGCTTCTTTAGCAGAACCAATATTGGAAGAATAAACAAAAACCTCCCATAACGTTAAGGGACGATTTTTTCCGTGAAAATCATGAATAATATATCCACTACTTGCTTTTATGGGCTTTGAAGCATCAATAATACTGTTTAAATGAAAAATATTGGAATCAAGTGCCATGGCAGTCGTAAAACTTTTAATAATCGATCCCATTTCAAATGTTCCGGCCGTCATCCGATTGAGACGATCACTTTTTAAAGCTTCAATAGGATTTCCAGGATCAAAATCTGGTAGAGATGCCAACGCCAAAACTTCCCCCGTATGTATATTTAAAATAACAGCTCCTGCAGCAATTGCCTTATAACGCTTCATAGCCTGAATAAGTTCATCATGGACAATTGCCTGAAGTCGCACATCGATCGAAAGCTGAACTTGTTTTAATGATTCTTCCATGGCAAGACCAGCAGCACGCAGAGCACTCAAACCCGCATCATCAATATATTTTTCCATACCTGCAATACCTTGATTATCAACATTCACCATGCCGAGAATATGGGAAGTTACAGGTCCATCGGGATAAAAACGACGAATTTCAGTCCGAAAACCAATTCCTGGAATACCAAGGGCCATAATTTGTGTCTTCTGCATTGGTGTTAACCCACGCTGTATCCAAGAAAAACCAGTTTTTCTTTTTAAGCGCTTATAGGTTTCCTGCCAATTAAGATCAGGCAAAACTGTTGAGAGCAATTCAATGGTTTCATCCACATCAATAATACGTCGTGGCTCAGCAAAAAGTGAATAAGTTTTAATATCTGTTGCCAATAAACGACCATTACGATCAACAATATCAGGCCGCGCCGTCAGTTGAAGAACTCCTGGCCCCTTTGCTTCTTCAATCTGTCCACCTTCCAACCCATAAGAAATAAGGCAAGCCCCCATGATGCCATATAAAACTAAAAAGCAGAACAACGAAAAAAGCAAACGTGGACGACTAGAATAGGGACGACGAACAGAAACATTATGATTATTCAACGAATTCTTAAAGTGCTTTTTCTTCTGTAAGAATAAAAAAGTCGACTTCATCACTGCACGCCTTTTTGGACAACACCATTCATCTGAGAATCCCGACGATTTGCCAAAATATCTTGATTATCTTCCAAGATATTTTGTTTAATCAATTCTTCAATTGGATCATGTACCCGTACCGGAATGTCTTTAAATTCTACGATTTGACGCGGCTGTATAACTTCTAATCCAAGTTCTTTTTGATAACGTTTCGCAAGTTTTTGCATGCGCGAAGGCTTGATCATCACAGCCCACTCAGCATGAAGCAAACTCACCGTATTTTTTGCTGCAGCAATTTCATGCTCAAGATGAAGAACTTCATTCATTCGTTTTTGAACATCATATTTTACCTTATAAGTAAGACCTGCCATACAAATCATAATCATCACTAAAATCATATCAAATGTACGAAAAACTGTCATTTCTTGCCGCCTTCAAAACTGGCAATCTCTGCTAAACTAAATAATTTCATATCTTCTGTAAGAGCCTCTGCTTCAGTCCGTACACCAATACGCAACCGCGCAGAACGTGAACGAGGATTTTTCTGTAACTCCTCTTTAGTTGCCGTGATCCCACCTCTAAACAAAGGAAAAAATGTTGCTGGAGCAGCCTTTATTTCTGGCAGATAGCGTGATCTCATACGTTCTCCAGAACGAGTCGAAAAAAATCTTTTGACCATACGATCTTCAAGAGAATGAAAACTGACAACCCCCAAACGGCCTCCAGCTTTTAAAACGCGTTCAGCAGCAAATAAACCACGCGCCAATTCACCAATTTCATCATTAACATAGATACGAAGAGCCTGAAATACACGTGTTGCAGGATGAATACGATCTCCCGGTTTACGTCCTATCAACGTTTCGATAGCATACGCCAAATCACCCGTACGCAAAAAAGGCTGAACAACACGACGCGTTTCAATCATCCGTGCAATTCGTCCCGCATAACGCTCTTCTCCTAATACCTTAAAAATACGTGCCAAATCTCTTGCTTTTAAATGATTGACAACATCGCTAGCTGTAAAACCAGTCTGAGCCATTCGCATGTCCAATGGCCCATCTTTTTGAAAAGAAAAACCTCTTTCTGCTTCATCAAGCTGCATTGAAGAGACACCAATATCCAAAATAACTGCATCCACCTTCTCTTCAACGACACGATCAAGCTGTGAAAACGCCATATGGACCAAACGAAGGCGTGGAAAAAATTCTTCAACAAGCAATTGTCCTGCACTGATAGCATGAGGATCACGATCAAGAGCAATCACCTGTGCCCCTGCCTTTAACAAAGCGCGCGTGTAACCACCAGCACCAAAGGTGCCATCAATCACTTTTGCTCCAACCAATGGCATAAGCCCAGCCAAAACTGGCTGTAACAACACTGGAATATGGCGTTCAGCTCTTTGATCCTGCTTTATCAAAATAATCCGTCTTGAAGTTATGCTGTCTTAAATCAACAGCTCTCTCATGGCAACTGATCTTAGAATAACCTGGCCTTCATCACATTAATCACAATGAACGAAAAAACTAAAGTTATCCTAAAACAGATCCTAACGCATTATACTTAAAGAAATGTTATAATTTTTTAAAACACTCTTTGCTCAAGTGTCCATTTCAAACACATAGACTCCATAAAAGACCATATATAATTGATCTTATAAAATATCGCGTATCATCATGAAATATCAGTCGGCCTATAAGCCGGGTTCTGTAGAGTAAAGCTTACACTTTACATGGCAACCATTCATCTGGGACGGATGTTACCATCCGCCTCGTGCAACCTACCCGAATGACTCGCCCGGAAATCGGCTGCAAATTAAATTTTGCACGTCATTTCTATTTGGTCTTGCTCCCGGTGGGGTTTACCTTGCCACATTCATTACTGAATGCGCGGTGGGCTCTTACTCCACCCTTTCACCCTTACCTATTAAAATAGGCGGTTTACTTTCTGTGGCACTTTCCCTAGGGTCACCCCCGCCGGGTGTTACCCGGCACCGTCTTTCCATGGAGCCCGGACTTTCCTCACCTGCCGCCTTTCAGCATTGGACAAGCGCGGCTGCCCAGCCGACTGACATACTGATTTATAAAACATTTTTTGCTCCGTGAAAATAGCATCTTAAAATATTTTATGACAAACCTCTCTCAACAGATGTTTTTATTTTAATGAAGCCAGATAAGTCTTTACTTTTGCGCAATATTTCGCTGAAATGGAATTCATTTTTTTTGCAGCATGACCTGCGTTATATTTAAGGATTGTACCACACGTACTTCCACCACTGAGTTTATAGGCCCGTGCCAAATAACGCATACCATATTCAAGATTGGTCGCAGGATCGTACAAATCCTGTACAGAACCACTAAAGCCCAACCCTCGTGCCGTAGAGGGTTTAATTTGCATCAAACCTATTTCGCCAGCAGCCCCCTTTATACCTGCCTTATAATTACTTTCAACTTTTACAACAGCATGTGCTAAATTAACCGGAATATTATACTTATTTGCAAATTTCTGAATAAGAAACTCATAAGGACGATTAGAAATCTGAGAAGCAACACTCCCTAAGCCTTCTTTTGCTTCTGCAACATTTAAAACACTATGAGCCCAACTTATATCAAATACAAAAAATACAGCACACGCTGTATTTAACAAAATTTTCAAAAATTGCATTTTCTTTCTCTCACTCAAAAATTCTCAAATTCTAACCGCAAATAATTTTCGAATGCATTGTACAAAAAAAGAAAGCAAAAGAACGGCTTGAAAAGGGAAATATTAAGACAATTTCAAGATAAAGTTCTGTATAAAAAGAAAAACTCTTTATACAAAAATTATAGACTTCTCTATATCATCAAATAAAAAAATTAAAAGCCTATAATTAAACTTATATCATATTAACTAAAATGATATATTCTATCAAGTTCTGCTATATCTATTGTATCAATCAATTTTTATATTACAAAATAGCACTTTAAAAAGATATGATATTTTTTTATATACGATGATTAAATTTTTTATTGATATCAATCCCACAAAGCAATAGAGACGAGATCATCTTTACCAAAGATCCTCGATATCGCAAAAGTTTCACAAAAATAAAACCCGTTATTGATGCTTCTTTCTAACCAATAAACACGCGCAGCATTCTTTATGGCCCCAATAAACCATTGACTAAAATCACCCCCCTACCTCCATCACTGTGCATAAGGAGTCCATAGATATACAAAAACCATCATACGCTATTTACCAATTCAAAATATTGC
>NZ_JBHIQG010000211.1:0-4345 GCF_042196425.1 Bartonella sp. AD328YNZD
AAAATCTTGCAGAACTTGCAGCTCAAGGAGATCCTGACAAATTTGCGGCGAAGAAAGAACTAACTAAACTTGCTGCTCAAGAAAAAAAGAATTGGTTAAAAGAGAAGCCCACTAAATTTACCGATAGCAAATTTGGTCAGACTAACAAAGTCTATCAGAGAGACGATTTGTTTGATCCTAACCAAATTGTTAAATGGACAGTGAATAAAAAAGACGTATGGGGTACCAATGTTGAGAGAATGGAAGCAGGAAGAGCACCTATAGGTTTTGATGGTCAACCTGTTGAGTTGCATCACCTAAAGCAAACGCATGAGGGACCCATAGCAGAAATGAGTCATGAATCTCATAAAAAATATACTTCTGTGATTCATAATAATCCTCAAAAACATCAATCACTTATAGAGAGAAAAAAGTTTGATAAGTGGAGAGAGGAATATTGGAAGGAACGGGCTAAAGGGTATAGAGAACAAAAAAACAGTAATTTAGGAGGAATAATTGATATGAGATGGGGTATCATAGGGATAGATTTTGACGGATGGGGACAGGAGCATCGGCAATAATGCTCTACGGTTGATGAAAAGAGAAAAAAGAAGTTTGGAGAAATAATCGATGAAAACCTATACCTTAGATGATGTTATACAATTAGTTGATAAATATGAAGGTGATATTGTTAATTTTTGTTCTGATGAGAATGCAGTTGATGATCTTGTGATTGAAAAAGCAGAGAAAGCTCTTGGTTTGAAGTTTACATCTTCTTACAAGAGTTTTTTGAAACATTATAAAGGTGGGGATATTGCTGGTGAAGAAATCTTTAGCCTTTATAAGCATCATATAGGTGTTCCTTTTGATGATATAGTTCACCAAAACTTAAATTATTATAGAAAACATGGTTTTGCGACACCAGAACAGCTTGTCGTGAGTTATGATCTTGATGAAACCTTTTACTTTGATTATACACAGTTTCGGGATGGTGAATGCCCACTCTATGTCATGCTTCCATTAGGCGATTGCGAATATTATGCTAGAAATTTTTATGAATTTCTTTGCAAAAGAATTAAAGTACATGCGGGGGTTGAGATACCTGATGGTGATCAACCGATTGAAAAGACTGAGAACACTCCTAGTCCGCAACCTATCCCTTTTTACAAGCGTTTTTGGAAAAAACTATGGAGGAAGGGAAATTGATGGTGAGGCAATATTTAGCCTTTCTAAAGAGCCTCAGTATTACACAAGTAATTTTTATGTAAAAGAATTACGGATTATGTTGGGGGAATGATGATGCAAACCAAAGATGTAACAGAGATATTAAAAAAGCTTTGTTGGGAGCCATATCGCGATGAAGTTGGAGATACATTTGCTTATTATCATCTTCCCGATCGCATTGTAGGCATTAGTTATGATGTTGTAGATTATGGAGAGGATGGGGAAAAATTCGGTTATCAGCTGATCTTACCACTGCTCCTTATTGCCTTGCTTGCGAATATGCTAGTGGTGAAGTATCACAGGATAAGTATGAAGATACGCTGTTTTCTGCGAAAGAGGATTTCGATGTTACAGCTTCACATCTGTCAGAAAGCCATATTAAGGAAGCTTTAAACAGAGTATTTGCATGGGCGCATGCACAGGATATTGAACAAAAATTACGTGAGGAAGCTGCTGATCACTCTCTTGTTGCAAAGGCTTTGCTTGGTGATATAGAGGCTTTAAAAGGTTACAAATCTACATCTCAATTACATATACCAGAATTTTCTGATTATCAAATAACGACGCGGTATGATCGCGTTCTTCTTTTTGCACAAGCCTATAAAAATGGGGAATTGGATGATGTTTTGGCGCGTAAAAAACCTAGAAAAAAGCTGATGAGCATCACTGCGGCAAGCCGTATTTTCAAAACTCAAGGATGGTTTGCTATGGATCCTGGAAAAATGTGGTTAGCTTTGCCTGACCGCTTTGTTGTGCTTAATTTTGGCTTAGGGTATCTTAAGGATAAGCACAATGTCCATATTGAGGCAGATACATCTACAGAAGCGATTTCTCTGGCTTGCAATTATATTCACTATGATAGAGAAGATAAACCCAGGTCGTTTAGAACTATTTATAAGCCTTTTCAGACGATTGGAGGAGGCATTTATAGTGGCATTGATAATTGTATTGATGTTTGTGTAGAAATGGTTAATGAACAAGAGCTTATCAAAATTTCTGAGCGAGTAATACAGTGGGCACGTGCTCAAGATTTAGAAATGGCGGTAGAAAACAAAACGCTTTTTCAAGAATATAGCTATTATCCAGATATTCCTTGGCATTTAGCTTGTTTAGCATTGACAGGTTAAATTGATGTCCTAAAATCCTATCAAGATTCTATCGTAGAGGGTAAGCTACCTGAGCATTTGCAAAACCTTGATGAAGAACTGGAGGAGTATGTTAATCACGCTCTTGAATTTGCTGAAAGACATCTGAAAATCCTTAATGAGCGAGAGGCAGCAGAAGGTCATCTTAGTCCACAAGTTTTGATTACTTTCAATAAAGTTGCAGAGCAATTAAAAGAAATAGGTTGGACAGTTTATCGTGATAAAAACTATGATCGCAATGCTTATTTTATAAGTAAAGACCGTATCATCAATATAATGTATAACCTTCAAAGTAATGAAGAAGAGCCGATTGTTGCATTTAAGGCTTCTCTTTCAACACTTGCCTTCTCTACTGCTTATAGAGAGATTTTCTATAATATGCCTCAATATATAGCCCTCAAAGAAGCAGAAGAAGTTTATACAGTTTCTACTACTGAATTGGATGAAGGCAAGCTAAAGCAGATTTGTGCGGACATTCTTGAGTGGGCAGATAGACAAAATATCAATCAAATTATCTATGATTATGCAGCTTTGTCTCCAGACAGTGAACTTGATCTTGTAGCGCGTCACCTCATTGCGCTTGTTTTAATTGGGGATGTTGAAAAGCTCAAATCTTATAAGGAGAGTTTTAGAAAGGGAAATCCTTTAGGTTTTGTGGAAGAAATCTCAAAATATAGAGTTGATAATCTCCTCACTCTTGCACGGGGTTATCGAACGGGTTTTCCCAAAAATGCTCCGATTTTAAGCTTGGATCCGCAAACGGCATCTGATGCTTCCAAAACTGTTGCAGGTGAGCCGACAGAGGAAGTAGAGGAAAGGGATGACAAAGATGCTCCATTGACCATGGAAAGTGCTCATGAACTTTTAAAAAGCTTAGGTTGGTCAACTGAGAAAATCAATGAGAATGACCATATGGCAAGCTATCAATTGGCTGATCGTGAAGTAGACATTCTTTATAACGACGAAATTGCCAAAGATTACCCACAATTTGATAGCGCCTTTTTGATTAGCACGGGTATTCTTTCCGCTGCTTGTAAATTCATTGATCCTACCCACACGGAAGATATCCCAGATATACAGCTTAATTTTGAAGCAAAGGGGTTAGAAATCTTTGAACCAGAAGTCACTGCGGATCGCTTAAAGCAAGCACTTGATGATGCGCTAGAATGGTCAGTCAAAGACATTGACCTTTCTAAAAGACTTCGCTCTGATTATGGCACTGCTCCTTGGCAACGGGATGCAACGTCTAAAGCAGATGATACGGATTATGCTTTGCTTCATCTTGGCGCTCTTGCCTTATTGGGCAATATTGAGACCTTACAATCTTATCAGCAAAGCTTTACGGCAGGTGATCACCTAGGCTTTGACGAGAGCATCAACAAAACCCACCTTGAACGTGCATTAGCTTTAGCCAAAGAAGTAGCAAAGGTGAAGCAAGTGAGCTACGCTTTGATTGAACGGGTGGCAGAAAAGTTTGATGATCAACAAGAGGTTATCAGCAAGGAGCAATCCCGCTCGTGGAAAGAGAAAATAGTCAATTTTATCGGAAAAAAAGACAAGAAATAGCACCTAAAAAATATCAAAAAGATTTCAAAAAATTTAGAAAATAAGGCGCGGTCCAAAGCCTTGATCATAGTTGAGAAACTCAACAGTGGTATGGCTCTGATCATGGTTTTGGTGCAAGATTTTAAGGAAACAACCTATAAAAAAAGATCTATAAAATTATTCCATAGATGATCAAAATCTCTTTTAATGGATTATTGTCTATTTTATCGGTTATGTCTGTTTATTTAACAGACGAATCTTATGATTTTAGTGAATGATTAAAATGTGCTTTATGAAAAGCATATGATCCTTTAAAGCCTTTCAAAAGATAGTTTGTAACTCATAAGAAATGCTATCAAGATCCTTATGGTTGTTAGTTTTGAAGATTTTGAGTATTTTGAGGGTTCCTTTTACGCCCCTTTATATATTATTTTTCAATCAAAAAATAAAAG
>NZ_JBHIQG010000212.1:0-4339 GCF_042196425.1 Bartonella sp. AD328YNZD
AATCACCTTGAAACGTCAATATTGGATCTTCTGAGTTATTACGTGAAGATAAAAGCCACACTTGGCTAACACAACCACGAACTTTGTGGGCATCATTTCGAGCATTTTCCGGAAAAGGTGGAAGTTCGTAACCAAGCTCAATTACATAACGATAACGATCTTCCCAATTATCTAGAAGCGAAAAGTTTTCTATAATATTATCGATTGTTTCCGCCATCATCTTAATCCTGTTTCATTTTAATCATCATATTAAATACACTTATTGGATAGATAAATATTTATTATCCTAATACAAATAACATGAGGAACGTTAAAATTTCTTATTTCAAGATAACATTGTATGGTTGTGTAAGAATTATTTTACTTCCATTTTGCGAGAAACGTTTGGGGAAGGCTCTGTATTATTTTTGTTGCCTAATATGTGCCCAAAATACTCATAAGCAGCTCTTGCACCGTAATATGCGCGTTCTCCAAGTAAACTTAAAAAGGACTTTCCTACTTTGCAGGCTTCTATATTACGGTCACAAAATGTTCCTAGGTCATTTAAAGATTCCTTAAAAGCAATAATTACATCGCTCGTTGTTGTTTCATTATTTTGGGGGCTAGAAGAATGATTATTGCTTGGATTGGCTACAAAAAATGAAATAATGACAAAAACAAAAAACAAAAAAAATGATAATTTAATTAAAAAACGTATCATGAGCAATCAATGTACCGCAGTTGTAAATACAATAAAAGGAGCTTTTTATACGCTGCTTCTTTATAAAAAATTGATACAATGAGCTTTTTATAAAAAATAGAGTATTCATTTATTAGATCTATATCATTGGCTATCTTATAAATATGATACAACGCAGCTGTATAAAAGTGAGATGCATAATCATAATAGTGCATAATGATTGGAAGTGTACAACGCGCATTTGCAACTTTCTATTCCCCAAAAAATGTATCTATAGGATAAAGATTAAACGGATAGTTCAATCTCTTTCCCATTTGTATACATATTTATCTTAAATAATAATTCATCACTCTAAACTTAGCTGAAAAAGCTAAATAGAGTCCAACTCTGTTATTTTGACTCTATCATCTATAAAATTTTTATTAGCATATCATAAACATGATCAACATTCGATCAAAATATTAAACAATAGATGCATCTCTTATAACTCCATCTCAAGGCAAGTTTTTTCTATAACATTGTAAACATCAATTTAATTGATACGAAGGTGTTTACCCTAAAATATAATAACATTAAGAGACTATTATTCTCACCAAACCATTTACGGAAAAGTAACTCTATATATGTAAATTGTAAAGAATATAATGACTGTCATTTTTCTAACGTTATAGGAAAATATTCTTAACTTGATTTTAAATAATTAAGCAAACATATGCGCCAAAAATGAAGAATAACGTGATATTATTATTGAGATGATTATATGTGATAATGCAGTTTGCAAACACTAAAATGGTCTTGAACGTTAATCATTTGATGTTCTCTTTATACGTATTAAAGATTTGTAAAATCTGAAATTGATGAAAGTTGATAAGAGCTCTTGTTGATTGATCAACTTATAAATTGATAGAATTAATCAATTCATTTGAGGAGTTTGAAAGGAAAAAACAATAATGTAAAGGCATTTTTCTTTAGCAAAAAGTAAGAATTAATTTACATTCGTTTCTTTATGAAGAATAAACCCAACTGAAAATAAAAATAATGACAACAAAACGAAAGAAGTCACGAAAAAAAACTGTAAAACACCGTAAATACTATAGTAGTATGGTTATCACACTACTTCTTATAATTTTTCATTTTATTTTTTGGAGTGTAAAAAGTATTTATTTTTATACGCGAAAAAATACTTTATTTTTTATTGGATCTGTTCTTTTTACCATTAGTTTTTTATTTGTTTCATTTAATGCTTTATTTTCGCAAATGACAACGCATCAAGATATTTTAACTCAAATGAAGTTTTCCTCCGCTCAAAGTATAGGGAAGAGCACTACTTTATCCGAAAAAGAAGTAAGATCACAAGAACTCTCTCGTGTGACTTCTCTACATTCTCAAAGTCATCACTACACAAATTTACCTTTCGCCCCTCAATCAGCAAGTATACTGGAAAAGCAAAAAGAACTCGCAAAATTAGGACTTTATGATGGACCTTTAGATGGACTGGAAGGACCTAAAACACGCCGTGCCATCACTCTATGGAAACAACAAACTGCTCAGAAAATGCAAAACAATGTTTTACCTCATCCTACAACAGATGAAATTGCGCTATTAATTAAGCAGAGCGAAATAGAAATGGAAAATAAAACAAAAAGAAATATAACACACTCAAAAGAAGCTGTTTTAGAGCCTTCTGTTGAAGATATTATACGGGTACAAAAAGCTTTACATATTTTTGGTCATGAGGAGGTTATTGTCACAGGAATAGAAGATCAAAAGACGATAGAAGCCTTAAAACAGTTTCAAAAAATGTTTGATCTTCCTGTAACTGGTAAAATTAATCATACAATTTTAATAAAAATGCGTGAAATTGGTTTATTAAATTGAAGATAATCATCAACATTATAAAACAATCTCTTGATTTATAATGATAATTTTCTTGTTGAATACCCTCTCCGAATACAAAAAATTTCCTTCATCTCAAGCCCTCTTATACTCAATCAATCAGAATGGTTTTCTTACATATTACATATTGAGCCATACAATTTATGGCAAGGGGATCGAGGCTTCTAGCAGAAAAAAGAAATCATTGCGAGAAAACAAACGCGTTTATTTTAAAATTTCCAATGCTTCAGATGATAAGGACACGCGAAATTCTATTGTAGCATCACGCCTTCCTTTTATATTCTCGAGCCAAGAATTATCCAGATATTCCCATCAATCTGATCTTCACATAACGCAAAGAATTCGTGCATCTGTAAGAATAAGCAAACGCTAAGCCAAATTGTATCATTGTTATCGTTTGACTGAGTATCTAGACAAAAGACGGAAACCTCTTTCCAATCCATTGCTGGTCTATTTTGCATTTTATGGAGTTGTTTTTCTCAGAAAATATGTGCTTTTGTTGTTGCCTGTAAATCAACATCAAAACCTAACGCTGCAGTATGTTTGAAACAAATATTAAGGTGGTTCAGTGCTTTTTCTGCTGTTGCAGCTTTTGGTATGCCAGATGGGAGAAAAGGTATTGCGTATCTCTGTTTGCCTAATCTCTGAAACGAGGAGGCAGCCTAATTTGGGGAGAATATGAAGTTTTAAAAATAGAAACCACTTCTCACCTTTACCATTTTCTCTTAATTTTGCTTTACGTCTTTCAAAAGCATCTAAAGCAATGTTCTTTTAGATAATGGAGATGACGCATTGCTTCACGCTTTTTTTCTCACTTTCTTTAATGAAGTCACGTCCCTTCATGTAAAACAGAACGCCCCAAACCAAATATACTTGAGTTGCACATTCACGTGCTTTCTTTAAAGAAACAACTCTCAAGGCATCCAAACCTATTTCACAATGATATGCGTGAATGGTATAAATAATAAACCCACTGTGCGCTACCATCTTGACGCTTGAGCAAACCCGCACCATCCACTTTGCCTCTAATGTTGCTCCAACTCTTGGCACTTGAGACAGTTCATTATAGGCATTGTTTAGTCTTTTCTTTAATGTTTTCCCCGCATACATCGATATTCCTTATGTGAAAGCGAATGATTTTGACTGATCCAGCATGGAATAAATTTGAAATGAGAGAATCTTATGATATTCATAGCTCTCATTCAAGTTGAGAAATTATATTTATTATTATAAATCAATTCTTTGTATAATTATGATATTCCTTCATAAATGTAAAAGATGGTAGCGCACAGTGGATTTTATAAACTCTGAGGGTATAAACTTACGAGAAACTTTACGTAATTCCATTCCACGAATACCAATATGAAATGAGTTTTGCACTGAGAAATGTTTCTTCAAAACAACAGATGAATGTGCAAAACAAATGCATTTGTTTTGAGTGCTCTGTTTTGCGTGAAGAGAGTTCATAACCCTATTAAAAAGAAAACGTGTAAATTAACTGCACACAATAACACGCTGCTCTCTATCAAAGAGGAAGCCCCTCAATACTTGAAAGTGTATTAATAATACATCTTTGTCTATCCTGCTTTATATTTTCTCTCATAAACCTCTAAAAAAACACTTTTTCGCGTAACACAACTTATCGTGCATTTTAGAAGCATTTTTATTCCCTTTATTAAAGAAAATAAAAAAATATTAACCCATTACATCCTTTTTGCTATTGCGGCCTGAGCTGCTGCTAAACGAGCAATTGGTACTCGAAAA
>NZ_JBHIQG010000213.1:0-4286 GCF_042196425.1 Bartonella sp. AD328YNZD
TGATCATTCCTCAAAGTTTATTTTCTAATTCAACTACAGCACACACAGTATAAATCCAAAGCTTGCATCTCTTTAAAGTTGCATCTATTAATGCAGGGGTGTATAGAATATATATGGTAAGGTTACATGAAAATTCTCTCAAAAAAAAGCAAGAGACAAATGTAGCAACAAGGAATTTTGTTTTGAAGTAAATATCAATTGTCAATACAATAAATGAAAGATTGCTTTCTATCTACGAAAATAAAAAAATAACAAGAAATTAAAGCTATAATATTGACATTATATCATAGAATATTAATACATAGTGTGCTTTTATTATTTAATGATTTATACCATGATGATTTACCGAGGGAGATAATTCGTGGCACGTCCTGAAACTGAATCAAAAACCATATTTGGAAAACGTTTACGTTATGTACGTCTTGCTTTAGGCGATCCATCACGTGAAACCTTAGCTAAAAGTTTTAGCATGACAAAAAATTCCATTGCTTTTTATGAGCGTGGAGAGAGAGAACCCAATCTTAGTGTCTTACAAACATACCGCACGTTATATGGTGTCAATATTAATTGGCTTTTAACTGGACAAGGAAAAATGTTTGACACCGAATATACAAAAGGTGATTTTGACTGGAATTATTTTATTAAAAAAATCGAGGGACTGGAAGAAACACTTTCCGATAGTGATCGTAACGAAAAACTAAATCAAGAAAAAATCGACAGTTCTTATGAAAAATTGCAGCAATATTTGTCAAGACAAGGTTTATCAAATGGTTTTAACCCTAAAACTACAACCTCTCTTATTGATATGAAAGCTAAAATGGCCAATTCTTATACCCTTAGCTTATTCATTGATTTACTCATTCGAAGCGTATCCCAAAAAGAGGTTATAGCTAATCAATAAACGTCTATTTAAAAAGAAAAACAAGAAATGATTAAACTCTACCAGTATGGAGAAAAGTGTTTTTTACTTTATCCGTGCTGGTGAAATTTTATATAATTTATAAACTTTGTTTCTATAACGACAGAAAAAATATTTGCGTTGTAAATAAAAGTATAGTGTCATTAAATTAAAAAAAATAATTTTATAGTATAAAATTCTCATTCATATCTTATTGACAATAATTTTTTTCTTGTTAAAAGAATAATAGCTCTCATAGAAATTATTTTTTAAGGTCAGAAAATTTAAGGGGCATATATTGACGACTTCCTAGAGAGACATAGATTAATGTTTACAAGCGGATTAGTTAAATATTTATCCTGAAAATTATCAGCTATTTTATGAGGTGGGAAGCATGTATTTTGAGGTGTTTCAAGGAGTTCACAATCAATGGTACTGGCGTTTAATCTCAGGAGATGCACAAAAAATTGCTTTTTCTAGTAAAGGTTACCCAACAAAACAAGATATCCTAATCAATATTGAGCAAATAAAAGAAATTACACATAAGGCTCTTATTAGAGAACTACAGTCCTAACGTTCTTTACCATTAAAACAAGCGTTTATTTTGTATAATGGTATGGTAGTTACTTTTGTGACAAATGAAAAGTGATGGATTTCCCCTCAATGAGAGAAAGTTCTTGTATTATTTCTAACACTCACAAATAACAGTCATATTCTTACAGATTATATGTTTATTTTTAATCATACTCAAATCTCTATAGCCTTTATCAAAAAGAAAATCTCTTAAGTTTTGTATTTTTCATAAAAAATAAACAAACATGAAGAGAAGATAAATCATCAATGATGAAATATATTTACTCTCCAAGATATTAATATCTTTTACGTTCATATTCCTCTTCTGTATCTGATAACCATAACTGACTTACCGATTTCATCTTCATAAAAAGCAAATATCTCTTTCTTTCTATTATCATGCAATTTTTTATACCTATTAGCTGAAACTATCGTGGCATTTATACCTTACATCTAAAAGGAACGCGCAAAATTGTTTCCAGCAATAATATAAAATTTCTGGATTGTATAGACACGCTTTTTAATAACCAGCCTACCTATAAACTAGTTTATCATCATAAATTCTTATTTTATGATCAACGACGCTCTGTCTTATAAAATTAAATGTTGTCATAAAATCAGAGTAAACCTGAATATCTCTTCCAATACAATCTCTCCATCAGCACCATAATTGGCTTCATTAAAGTTTATCTCTCTCGTCATTCCAATATTCCTAACACATTTCCAAACCCTTTAATGCAAAATATGAATACAATCACTCTTTATCATCTTCAGATTTAAGCATTTTTTTATATTTCTTTTCATTTTTTTCATATTGCTTAATTTGTTTTTTCAGTTTTTCAATTGCTTGGTCACGTCTTTTAATCACCATACTTTGCTCTCTAATAGCCCTATCTCGTTCTTCAGTCATCTTCATAGAATCTCTTAAAAACTCATGCTTTATTCTTCTAGATTCCTCTTTTAAAATTTTCACTTGACTGCGATAATATAAAGAAAACCGAAATATAACCCCGCTGCATAACAAAACAACAACCATTGCTCCCAATAAAATTTCGTTTACACTCATTTGGATCTCCCTTAATTGTCGCTCAAGTGATCATCTTGATCAATTTGTTTCATCCTCAATCAAAAAAAGAATGCAATAAATCGCATGTTCCAAGTGTGAACAGTCACTCTCGGCGTTCTTATTTTCTCCATTAAAGCATTGATAAATGACGCAAAAAAATCTCTGAAAGCGGCTAAATCTACACTCACACCAATTATTTGCGACACATTTATTGACACAAAATACAAAAAATAAGGAACGTCAAATAAAACTAACGACGCAATCCAATCATACAAGCCTTGCCCAAATCGTTCCTATCTTCCTTTTTTACGCCATGTGGAATGCGGCTATATATGAAAGTTTTTCATTATTACAAAAATCTTCAGTGTCACAAAGCACAGCATTTCTGTAAAATTTTGCCTTCCCACAAATCTTTACATCACCACAAACTAAAGCATCATTATAAACTCGAGCCTTTCTACAATCACGAGTATCACCACAAAGTTCAATACATTGAGCATTCAAAACTTGATCAAAAAAGACCGCATTAGCATAAACATATGCATCTCCACTCATATTTAAATAACGATAAAGTTCTTATTTTTCATAAACATGCGAACTCGTACGAACGACTAAACAACCATATGTTAATGCATTGTTATAAATAACAATATCATTATAAACACAGACTTCATTATAAACCGCAGCATCATAAAAACACATTCACCCCCATAAGGGCATTGATCGAATGTGCAATTCTACCAAACAACCACCTTTGTGGATCAGATTACCTTCCTGTTTAATAAAATATCCAAGATCACTTTTTTAATATTTCCCATTTTTTTACGCATATATACGATATACCATCTGATAGTGATCTAATTTATTACAATAAAGAAGAAATCAGTATTCTTTGTCTATGCAATTTACATTTTTTCTACAGCCATTATCCTATCTCTTAAGGCTCTAAAGCTTTGTTATATTCACACACTACCTCAACGCAGAATTTTTTTTACAAATTCTGATGTTGGGGTATATCTTGATTTATAATGCTGCTACGTATACTATCATAGTGAAATCTCATAAACATACGAGTGTGTATCGCCCTTTCTGGTATACACATTTACTTTTTCACAACCGTGGAACTAAGCAACCATTTTTATTGATTCGAATCTGAAAGTGTATGGGGACATTTTGTTATTAGTTAAAAACAACTCTATATGCTTCCTTAGCGAAGAGCTACACATGGATATTTTCACGCTCCTTGTATCATATATTCTGGATTCGCAACGCAATATTAACGCTATAGCGTAAATATGTAAAGGTCTAAAAATGACAAAGACTGAAAAAGATTGGTTCCAACGCTTAGTTGAATTGATAAAAAGTGACGGACGAACAATGATTGAAATAAGCAGAGCTGCAGGCTGTGGACAAAATTACGTCCAACAAATGATAAATGGAGGCAAGAGGCCTTCTGTAGATAAACTCATGGCTATTTTGAATACACTGGGAAATGCTAGTGCCATATATGTAATAACTGGTTTCAACATTTCCGATGAAGATTTAAAACTCATAACTTTGATTTCGTCTGGAGATAAAAAGAAGATTGAAGCCTTAAATGTTCTGTTGAATGAGCAGAATCTGTAGAATTTTCTACTTTATCCAATATCGCTTGCTTTTGAGACGTCGATAAAGACTCCCATTTCACAATAATATCAGATAAAGTTGTTTCAAATTTTTTATCATTCTTCATAGTCATACTCCATGTAG
>NZ_JBHIQG010000214.1:0-4279 GCF_042196425.1 Bartonella sp. AD328YNZD
ACTTTTACAAGATTAACTGGAATAGCAAAACCAATCCCTACAGAACCACCCGAACGCGAATAAATAGCCGTATTAATTCCGATTAACTGACCTTTCATATCAATTAAAGCGCCACCAGAATTCCCTGGATTAATGGCTGCGTCTGTTTGAATAAAAAAGTCAAAATCAGAAATCCCAACACGTGTACGCGCTTGCGCTGAAACAATACCACTTGTAACTGTTTGACCAACACCAAAAGGATTACCAATAGCAAGAACAAGATCACCAACTTCAACAGCATCAGAATTTCCCAAAGAAAGAACTGGAAATTGAGCATCTTTTTCCTTAACTTCAAGAATTGCAATATCAGTCGCTTCATCTTTGAGCACGACCTTACTCTCAAACTCCCGCCCATCAGAAAAAGCCACTTTAATTTCGCTTGCATCTTTAATGACGTGGTAATTTGTAACGATCAAACCACGTGCATCAACAATCACCCCTGACCCTAATGACGATTGCTTACGAACAGGAAATTTATTTTGAAAACGACCAAAAAATTGCTCAAAAAATGGATCGCCTTCAAAAGGTGATCGTGCTCTAATTTGTCGAGCTGCATAAATATTTACAACAGATGGAACTGTCTTTTTAACTAAAGGAGCAAATGAAAGGGTGATTTCTGTTTGTGTTTGAGGGATATGAGCATATACATGATCAAATGATATCTGCATCATAATTGCAAAAAAAATCCGCACCCAAAAAGAATACCTCATAATCCACTCCTTTAAAATCAGCACATTCTGTTGAAGATTAATAGAATAAAAAAACACATCCCCGCAAATTAAGGACCTCTATTAATATTTCATAATAGAGAATAAAAACAACCTATTTGAACAATAAATATTATAAAAATAAAATAATTCAATATTCTATAATTTTCTCTCTGCACCTATTTCTCAACTAAAACAAACTTAAAAATGCTCACAAAAAAACCGCCCAAGACAAGGCGGCCTTTAAAAATTCAACAGAATAAAAAAACTTTACGAAGAAGTTTCCTTTTCATTCTCAGAAGCCTCCATACGAATGCGATCCCCAGCCCCTTTCGCTTCGACATCACGATCAACAAATTCTATAACAGCCATGGGCGCATTATCACCGGTACGAAACCCCGCTTTCATAATACGTAAATACCCACCGTTGCGTGATGCATAACGTGGCGCAAGCGTATCAAATAATTTTGCAACTTTTCCTGCATCACGAAGTGCTGCAATTGCTTGCCGACGCGCATGCAAACCACCACGCTTACCAAGAGTAACGAGTTTTTCAACAATAGGACGAATTTCTTTAGCCTTTGGAAGCGTTGTCACAATCTGCTCATGCTCGATCAACGAAGTTGCCATATTTGCAAACATCGCTTTACGGTGACTGGCAGTACGGTTCAACTTGCGTCCTGACTTACTATGGCGCATAAGCCCTCTCCTTAAATTCTAATTCTAATATTGATCTTCATAACGTTTTGCAAGATCATCAATGTTTTCAGGCGGCCACGCAGGAATTTCCATCCCAAGATGTAAACCCATACACGCCAAAACTTCTTTAATCTCATTCAACGATTTGCGACCAAAGTTCGGTGTCCGAAGCATTTCAGATTCTGTTTTTTGAATCAGATCACCAATATAGACAATATTATCATTCTTAAGACAATTTGCCGAACGAACTGAAAGTTCTAATTCATCCACTTTTTTGAGAAGTGCAGGATTAAAAGAAAGCTCAGAATCAACCTCTTCAACAGGCTCCTTCTGTGGTTCTTCAAAGTTAATAAATAACGATAATTGATCCTGAAGAATGCGTGCTGCAAAAGCAACAGCATCCTCACCATTAACAGCACCGTTTGTTTCAATCGTGAGCGTTAATTTATCATAATCGAGAACTTGACCTTCACGTGTATTTTCTACTTTATAAGATACCCTACGGATCGGTGAATAAAGACTATCAATTGGAATAAGCCCTATACGCGCATCATCAGCACAATTACGATCAGATGGAACATACCCCTTTCCTGTGTTGACAACAAATTCCATGCGAATTTCAGCATCTTCATCAAGAGTACAAATAACATGATCTGGATTTAGAATTTCCATATCCCCAACTGTACTGATATCTCCCGCTTTCACGACACCAGGCCCCTCTTTATAAACAACGACACGTTTAGGCCCTTCTTCTTCCATACGAAGCGCAATTTCTTTTATATTCAGAATAATATCCGTAACATCCTCACGCACACCTGGAATCGATGAAAACTCATGCAAGACACCGTCAATCTGCACAGCAGTAATAGCAGCACCACGAAGCGAAGATAACAACACGCGACGAAGCGCATTTCCTAACGTTAAACCAAAACCACGCTCAAGAGGTTCAGCAATCACACTTATAATATTTGGATTATCATGTGCACATGACTCAACCTTATTGGGTTTAATAAGTTCCTGCCAGTTTTTCTGGATCATATTTTTATTCCCGTTCTTTAGTTCCGTTACCATTCAATCGTAACGACCAATGTGAACATCAGAGAAATCTCCGACAACAAAAAACAACACCCAATTAAACACGCCGCCTTTTCCGCGGACGACATCCATTATGAGGAATTGGTGTTACATCGCGAATAGAAGTAATGACAAAACCAACAGATTGCAATGCACGTAGAGCAGATTCACGCCCTGATCCAGGTCCACAAACTTCAACTTCCAAAGAACGCATACCATGCTCTTGCGCTTTTCTTGCACAATCCTCCGCAGCAACTTGAGCAGCAAAAGGTGTCGATTTACGCGCACCTTTAAACCCCTGAGCTCCCGCAGATGACCAAGCAATTGCATTACCCTGAGCATCAGTAATAGTAATCATTGTATTATTAAATGTTGAATTAATATGCACAACACCCGATGAAATATTTTTACGTTCGCGACGACGAACACGTGTGGCTTCCTTGGCCATAATTTCCCTTTCAACGATCTCATCACTGCCGTAACATCAGCAGCTCCACCTTTTTTCCTTGCCAAACAAATCAAACAAGAAAAAGAATATATAAAAACCTTCCACAAAGGCCCTTATTTCTTCTTACCGGCAATTGCCTTAGCAGGCCCCTTACGCGTACGAGCATTCGTATGCGTACGCTGTCCTCGGACAGGCAAAGATCGACGATGCCGCAATCCACGATAACAACCAAGGTCCATCAAACGCTTAACATTCATAGCCACTTCACGACGAAGATCACCTTCAACTTGATAGCCCTGATCTATCGCCTCACGAATCTGCAGCACCTCAGCATCTGAAAGCTCATGCACACGACGCCCCAAAGGAATGCCAACTCTTTCAATAATTTCTTGAGCAAATTTTGGTCCAATCCCGTGGATATATTGAAGCGCAATAATTACACGCTTATTTGTCGGGATATTGACGCCAGCGATACGAGCCACGCCTACTCTCCTTAGTTATGTTGACAAATTTTTATAAAATACCTGATATACCTTACAGAAAAAAATAGACTCAGAAAAAAATTCTTCCGAATCCTATTATTTCACTAAAATAAATTAGATTCACTTTTGATAGATTTCATCTCAAAAGTCAACTCTTTTCATTTATTTCTAAAAAAAATCTCATGAAAGAAACCCTCTAATCATACGTGTCACTTCAGCAACACCAATCATTCCATCAATAACCTTCAACATTCCCCTCTCTGAATAAAATTTTGATAAGGGAGCCGTTTTTTCACGATATTCTACTAATCTTTTTGCAAAAGCAACAGGATTGTCATCTAAACGAACCTGTCCACCAACCGCTATTGTTTCCTCAACGCGCTTCTTCATACGTTCAATCAACACGTCTTCATCAACACACAACTCAACAACAGCATTAAGCTGCATATTTTTTGAATCGAGTATCTGTTGCAACGCTTCTGCTTGCCCCACAGTTCGCGGATATCCATCCAAAACAAAACCGTTTACACAATCAGCTCCATCAATCCGATCTGATACGATTTGATTAACAATACTATCAGGAACCAAAGCACCAGAACTTATAATAGCTTTAGCTTTTTTACCAGTATCCGTTTCTTTGGCAATCACCTCACGCAACATATCCCCTGTTGATAAATGAGGAATGTTGTATTCCTCAGTCAACATTTTTGCTTGTGTTCCTTTCCCCGCTCCAGGAGGACCTAAAAGAATAACCCTCATCGATTCCTTCTACCTCCACGAAGTTTTGATTTTTTTATCAACCCTTCATATTGGTGAGCAACAAGGTATCC
>NZ_JBHIQG010000215.1:0-4255 GCF_042196425.1 Bartonella sp. AD328YNZD
AACAAATTATATCAAATTTTTTTAAACAAAAAGCGCGTTGCAATCACCTGTTTTGAAGCCAATGTATGCATGTGTCACAGAGGATAACTCGCATTAGCTCTCACTCAATTACCTGATTGGAAATATGAAATTAAGCACCTCTAAAAAATAAATTTGCAGATTTTTAAAAACTGGAGTGCTCCACATGCTTCCCAGCACCCCCGCCCATTTAATTAATATAAAAAATAGAAAGGTAATAAGATGATATTTGATGATGGAGATGGATATGTAATAACACGTGGGTGTGCAAAGTTTTTTAGTGTATCCACAACCACGATTCGTAATTAGGTGCTTCAAGGGGGGGCAGAGCTATATAAGCTAGAGAGAGCAGTGAGATGGAGAAAGAAAGAGATCTTATCCTTCACTCCAAAGAAAAATAAGGAATAAATTAGCTAAAGTTATATAAACCGTAGAAGGTGGTCTAAAAGTTGGTCTTAAAATAGCTCTTTAAAGAAAAAATTTATATATTTAATATGTTAAAGATACAAAATGGTGCCCAAAAGAGGACTCGAACCTCCACGCCTTACGGCACAGGTACCTGAAACCTGCGCGTCTACCAATTCCGCCATCTGGGCTTATAAAATTCATCTAAGTGCATGAAGTAACTCTGTCAATAAAATTATAGAATTTATTTTTTCAGCTTAAAACGATAGCATTGAACTTTTGAGGGAGATCATGATTTTAGAAGTTTAAGGTGTGAGGACTGTCTTTGATAAAATTGTTGAATCCGGATTAAATGTGTAAATAATAGGAATGCCGGTCGCTAATTCTTGAGATATAATTTCCTCACTGGAGAGACCTTCAAGCGCCATAATAAGAGCACGAAGAGAATTTCCATGTGCTGCGATCAAAACAGTTTGGGAGCGCAAAATATAAGGCTGGATATGGTAAAGATAATAAGGCCAGATGCGCGCACCGGTATCGCGTAGGCTTTCTCCATTCGGTGGCGCAATCGTATAGGAGCGGCGCCACATTTGCACTTGCTCCTGCCCCCATTGTTGACGTACTTCATCTTTATTTAAACCAGAAAGATCACCATAATTACGTTCATTTAAT
Source organism: Bartonella sp. AD328YNZD (assembly GCF_042196425.1). Lineage (NCBI taxonomy): Bacteria > Pseudomonadati > Pseudomonadota > Alphaproteobacteria > Hyphomicrobiales > Bartonellaceae > Bartonella > Bartonella sp. AD328YNZD. The sequence goes on from NZ_JBHIQG010000215.1 coordinate 1,096, forward strand.
GCTGGATTTTTTATCACTTCTAAATCTGATTGTCCCATTTGCTCTAAAATGTGCTGAGCGGTTTTTTGAGCTCGCTGTAAGGCAGATGTATAAGCGATATCAAACCTCAAACCATATTCTTTCAGTTTTTTTCCTGCTGCTATCGCTTCTGCATGACCTTTTTCTGTTAAATCGGGATCTTTCCAACCGGTAAAAAGGTTTTTGAGATTCCATTCACTTTGTCCATGACGAATTAGTGTAAGTATGCGTCCCATTATAAATTGCCTCTATTCTATTGATTGTTTAAAATTCATCGTTCAATCCCAAAACATCGAACATTGAATAAAGACCGCTTTCATGATTTTGTGCCCATAAAGCTGCTTTTAATGCGCCATTGGCAAAGATAGAGCGTTCTTGCGCTGTGTGTGAAAGAACAATGCGCTCATTGGAACCAGCAAAAATGATACTGTGTTCTCCAACAACTGTCCCACCACGTGAACAGGAAAAGCCAATGGTGCCTTTTTTGCGTTTACCTATATGACCATTACGTTCGTTGACACACACATTTTTAAGCATAACATTGCGTCCTTCAGCTGCTGCTTGGCCAAGAAGAAGGGCTGTTCCAGAAGGAGCATCAACTTTGTTAGCGTGATGCATTTCATAAACTTCGATATCAAAATCATCGGCTTCTAATGCTTTAGCGGCTTTCTTTACAAGGTTGGCTAAAAGATTTATTCCAAGGCTCATATTCCCGGATTTGACAATAGTTGTATATTTCGCAAAATCTGCAATTTTTTCTTCTTCTTTTTTGCTAAATCCTGTGGTGCCAATAATATGGACAAGGCTTTTTTGAGCAGCGTAGTTAGCATAAAGAATGCTGGCTTCTGGTTGTGAAAAATCTAAAATACCTTCTGTATTAGAAAAGGCATTTTCGGGATCATCAGTGATACTAATCCCAAGAGAATCTGAACCAATTAATGCACTGGCATCTTTTCCTACAAACGGTGAACCTTTACGTACAAGAACAGCACAAAGCTCTACATCTTTCCTCTGCTGGATTGCTGTAATGAGTTCACGTCCCATTCTTCCATTTGCACCAACAACTGTAAGGCGCATTTTTATCTCCTTATGATACTTTACTGTGCAGTATAGGCAAATTCTTGTCTTCTTTCCAATGGTTCTTTTTCTTTATAGAAAATTTTTTTCCTGCTTTAATTTATCTTGTTGTGCTGTAAAACACTGTTGTTTAGAGCAAGTGATATAAGATCTACAAATTTAAATAGAGATGTTTTTCGTTAGAGTGTGTGATGAATATTCTTAAGTAAGGTTTGCTTATGAAATCTAATGAAGATTGTGTATTACTTTACGCTTTTGTTTCTTTCGTTCTTTAAAGGGGAGCGTTCTTCATGCAAAATAAGATCTTCCAAACAAAATAGACCTATGTTGTCAATTCATACGCTTTTCTTAAAGAAATATATTTATCAATTCTTCTAAACTTATTTTATGATAGTGCTCGTGAGTGGTATCACGAGAGAGTATCCATGAATAATATAAAATCTATTCTGCGCCATTATCTTTATGCTTCATAAATAGAGCAAATCAGCATTATCATCCGTTTTGTTAGCCTTTAATGTTTTAACTTAGTCATTTTCACTCATCAATTCCATTTGTGACGCATAAGAAAACGATTATTTATCATTGTATATAAATACGTTATCCATAAATAAAATTACGTAAAAAGGGGTAAAAACAAGGGGCTAACAAGAAGTTGGATTGTTTACATACAAGAGTTGGGCAGATTCTTCATCTTTTAGGAAAGTCAGTTGAAAAAATTGTTATGTTGTAAAAACGCATGATGAGGCTTTGTTTATTATAGAGAAAATAGGATATATATTATGCAATGCGTTTTTTCATATATTGGGAAGAATGGAGTATAACATGCGTTAAGTATTGTTATTTTATTTGCCTAGCTTCCAATGATGCTACAGTTCTTGTATTTAAAGAGAGTCTTTAAAATCCTTTCTTAAGTATTTTTTATCCCTGTGCTGATTTTTTTTGTGACACGATAAGAAAGTGATTTTTGTGATTCAATTATAATGGGTTTTATTCTCTGTTTAATACGATCATAAATCAATGTATTATTATATTGTTTATACGCATGCATAAAAATTCATAAACCTATAAATATCCTTTAGATAGAATATCACTTTTATTTTTGTTTGTGAGAGAAGGCTAGAAATCAAGATCTGCATAGTGAACACTTGCAACAATTCCACGGACGCGATCTGTTAAAAGAGAACGAAAAGAAGGGCGTGATTTAATTCTCATATACCAGTCTTTGGCAGCAGGAGATTGTTCCCAGTCAATTTCCCCTAGAAAGTCAAGTACAGAAATAGAGGCTGCGGCTGCTAGGTCTGCATAGGACAAGGTAGAACCCACTAAGCTATCGCGAGAGGCACAAAGCCAATTGAGATAGTTCATATGGGGTAAAATATTGGCACGCGCATTGCGTAAAATTTGTGAATTAGGAGCACCACCGCCAATGGCAAGTGGCATTTCACGTTTGTGGATTCGTTCTCGTACGATATGGCGCGTTGCTTCATTTTCGAATTTATTTAAGAACCAATCATTGAGACGGCGTACTTCCGCACGCTCTAAAGGATTTTCCGGAAAGAGCTTATTTTCTTGTCGTAAACTTCCATGTGTTTCGTCTAAATATTCGCAGATAACAAGAGGACCTGATAATGGAACCTCGTGTTCATCGAGAAAAACAGGAACATGACCAGCGGGATTGAGGGCTAGAAATTCGTGTCTTCTTGCCCATTCATGTTCTTCAATCAGCTGAGTGGTTACACCATATTCTCCAAGAATGAGGCGTATGAAGCGCGAGGCAGCGGATAGGGGAGAGTGAAAAAGTGTCAGCATAATTTACACTATCAAATAGAGTTGAAGAGAATTCTTTCAAGTAATCATTTTTATAAAGATGCTTGACTAGAAGTACAAGATCATTAGTAGCTGCTAGTAATTATAATTAATAAATTGTTAATGACTAGGGACTGTTCTCTTATGCGATGGTTTGCAAAATGGCAGCACGTAATTCTTCTAAACCGAGAGCTTTTTCTGAAGAGGTTACAAGAAGCTCAGGGTAAGCTGCTGGGCGCTTGAGAAGCTTTGTTTGTGT
>NZ_JBHIQG010000216.1:0-4201 GCF_042196425.1 Bartonella sp. AD328YNZD
TTACATGCGTTATAATATTTACATCATGATTTGCTTTTTATGGTCTATTCATACATGCCAATCTTATATAAAAAATGATCAATTTAGACACGCATAAAAAGATGGATTCTTGAGTGGATTCATATAAAATAATTGCAAACAACATATTGACTTTATTGTGTTTTTTGATATTATATCGAATCTGCCTTTATTGAGATACTGGAGTGCTATTTTTGCAAGATGTGGATTAAACACCACAATGGAATGCCATTCGGTTTTGTCTACTTTTTGATTGGTTGCCTTGTCTGTATAGCTCTCAGACGTTGCCATTCGAAAATTGACCACCTCAGCGCCGGATGACATTGTTTTACACTCGGGTTTTGCTGCTAGATAGCCAATTAAAATCACTTTATTAAGCATGTTTGTAAGTTCCATTAAATGATGTAAAGATCATAACATATTTTATGTATTTTTACAATATTTTCAATAAATAATAACAATATTCTTATGTAAAAGATTAAGCTTTAAAAGCTGTTTTTTTATTGCGTTTTGATACGTTTTGTGCAATAAAGAGATGTTCGTATACTTTCGAATAACAAGATAACACTCATGCATTGCAAAACAGAAGCCGTGTCAAGAAATTAGCACGGCTTTAATGCATTTAAATTGAATAGAAAAAACTAGCCTCTAGTATAAAAGAAAGCCTCGTTACGTAAATACATAACAAGGCTTTCTCAATTTCTCAAGTTGTATATAAAATATAGTACATTATGTATAAAGTTACAAGCGTTAATACACAAAAAACCGTGTCATTTAAGGCACGGCTTTTGTGATATCTTTAAAGAGGAATATTGTTTTAACCTAAAGAACGGTTAAAATACAACGCCATTATGACGTTGCGAATTAATGGTAGCATGATACATTTAAAGATGCAATTTGAGAAAAATATACTTGCTTTTATACACAAAATATGTGATTTGTGAGTTTCTTATCTGTTTATAGGTTTTGAAAACAAAAGCCGCGTCTTTAAAGGATACGGCTTTTTTGTTAATTATTGCATATTTCCATAGATTTGCTCTCTTAAGCAAGCTAATCACTTTGGAAGTGATTTTAGTTGATGGTACGGTTTTTTCTGTACCATCATTTTTTTGAATAGTAATGGCTGTGCAATCCATTAATCCTTTTTGGATTTTATCTTGATATGGTAATAATGGGCCGCTTGGTAGTCTTTTGTAAACCCAACCATATCTTCGTAAGTAATCTGATAAATCCTTAGGCCTTACTTCCAATATTTTTGCAGCATCTATGATACCAAACAAGCCATCGGAACGTTTTAAACCATCAAGAGCTATTGCTTTTGGTTTGAGTGTATTCACTTCGTTTCTTAAGTTTTCTATTTGTGTAACACTTTCTAAAAGCAGTTTCTTAACAAAGAGAGGGTTTTCTAAAGCACTTGCTAAATCTGTTTTCTTTTCTAATTCCTGCCACCGGTCAATTATTTTTGCACGCAAGGTAGTGCTGTAACCTGAAACGAGGATTAAGCATTCACGCTTTGGAAGGTTGTAACAGTTTTGGGGCTTACCCTGTTTATCTAAATAGGTGGATCCAAATTTGGATTGACCCCCTTCAGGATATAATTCTCCTAACATTTGCCGAATATCACGCATAATATGCGCATGTTGCTTACCGCATAACTCTGCAATTTCACGACTAGACATCGTTTGAATGCTATCATCTATTTTGATTTGATTTACGTTTGTTAAATTTGTTTGATTTACATCGATTAAGTATTGTGACATCTTTTTTGCCTAAAAATTTAATAAACTTTAAAAAGCAGGCGCCCCGCCGCGCCTAAGCGTTATTTAAGCAGCCTCATTTAGGCTATGCACATTATCAAAAATAGGATTATAAATTTTTAGCAATGAAACTATTGATTCAATTGGTTCAGATTGACCGAACTCTGTCATAATTGCTAAGATTTTTGTAAAATTTGGAATTTCGTTTTGTAATTTAAAAAACAAGACTTTCTCAAGAGCAGCCATAAGTTCCACTAAAGAAATGTGATAGTTATCTTCAGTATCAATATCAATATTTTCACTATTAGCTTCTTTACACACTACCATCCACAAATCACATAAGAAATCTGTAGTGATGTTGATTTCGTTTTTTTCCATTTTAACACCTAGTTATTTAGAGTTTTTAATTGACAGCCCATAAGGACGCCGGGTGCTAAAAACACGGTAACTAGTCCGTTGCTTATACTTTTCCCTCGCGAAGGGTATTGTATGGTATAAGCACACCCGACATAAATCATCATACGCTATTCAAAGCATAAAAGACAGCCAGTATTTTAAGAAATGGGAGAAACCTTATCGTGGTTTACCTGCTAGTTATTAGTGGTTTTTAAGCACTTGCCAATCTTCCTAAACGACCTTTTCTTTAAAGTCAATACGTATTTTTTATTTTTTTCACTTTTTTTCATTTTGACAATTACGTAATTGTATATCAAGCGCTTTTTCTAACTCGCGATCCATCTCTTCACAAGACAAGGGATAACCCCATTCCCCATCATTCGTAATCTCACAAATCAAACAATCCTTCTCTATACGTTTTTTGATTTTCGCATTTACCTCATCTATCAAAGGTTCACAACTCAATACACTTCTTGGCAAATCACCCCCATAAACCCACGCTTTCACTTGAGCCTTGGTACTGTAATCAACTTTGTTAGGCATATCATGATACTGACCACCATCGAATTCCTCATATTCTCTTGATCCATCTTCGTATTCATAGAGATTGTAAAAATACTCTGCTACCCCTAATCCCCATGGTGTATATCCAACCGCTGTTGCAACGAACTTTTTTTGCATAGGCTGTTTACGTTTTTTTAAAAACATTTGGTTTAATATCCCCTATCTAAATCCATAACTTTACCAATGGGTTTATTTGCCTTAAAATGTACCGTACAGAAGCATTTTTAATTTCAATGTGGTTTTATCATAAAATCTTTAAATCGCTCTGTACGGTGCCTTTCTGTCAATTTAAACGCATATCTAATCCAATATGAATACCAAACTTCACTAATTTGCTATTTATCTTCAATCCCTTTTAAAACCTCTTTAAGCTCTTTTTTTAGCTCTTCCATGCGCTCTAATGATATCGCCAGCTTTTGATCTGTGGCTTTAATCTCCGGCTTTTCAAGGTTCTTGAGAATGCGATTGGCTTGGTAGCGAATATCGCTTTCAAGTTTTGCGCAATAACGATAAAAATCTGCTGTTGACGGCATAAAGGTTGCGTTTAAACCCTCGGCTTTGCCTTTCAAAGCGTTCTTTGTTGCTGTTTGCAATATCCAACTGCTTATGCCTTCAAGAGCGTAAAAATACGCAAGTGCTGTCGCTTTCTCATCTGATCCCATGGGGCTCTTAAGTCCATTTGAAAGGACAAGATACGTTGTTTGAATTTCTTCTTCGGTTGCTTTCTTTTCAAGCTTTTGAAACGCATCATGGACTAATGAAGTAATTCTCTCCGCTTCTGCAATCAATGGCTTTTGCCCCGTTTTCCAATGGAATGGTGGTTCGGTTGTCATCCTCGAATAGAAATTTGTACACACTATCTGAATTTTTGATATTGGACATGTGCTGTGCAACGCGATAACTCCATCCACGCTGCTGTACTGTTTTTTCATTGCTTGGCTTTCCATAAATTTTTCCTTTCTGTAAATCTTCAATTGCCTTGCGTACCCAGTTGCGCCATGTTGCTTGCCAATCCGTTTTGCATGCGTCCTTACCTGCCTTGGCATTCCAATAATCTCTAAATTTTGCGATTTCGACTTTCACTCGCTCTGGAGGAAAGCCCTCTTCGATTGCAAAATCGTAATCGGGTTCAAAATCCGCAGGCAATCGACAGCCTCTATCGACTTTAACCCGCTTGGCTTTTTTCGGAACGTTTTCTTGCTCGTGAATGGGAGGTTGGTTGTCTGATGATGTTGCGATTTGATCTTCTTGGCTTTCAATCGCATCAACCTCGATTGGCTCGTAAACCAAATCGGTTGTTTCTAAATCTTCAAATTCAGTTTCTTTTTTTGATAAAACGATAGTTTTATTTTTTTTATTATATATGTTATTGTTATTGTGCATTTCCAAGCATTGCTCATGCATTGCACGTGCATCATCATTACTTTTATCTTTGTTTTTATCCCATCTAGCTTTTGCTGCTTTTG